>JBKPFP010000268.1:0-1953 GCA_046744435.1 Actinomycetota bacterium
CAGAATCCTCGTTGCGTCTTCCAGCTCCTCCGCAAGCACTACCGCCGCTACACGCCTGAGCTCGTCGAGGAGGTCTGCGGCTGCCCGAAAGAGCTGTTCCTCGAGGTCGCAGAGTCGCTCTGCGAGAACTCAGGCCGTGAGCGGACGTCGGCCTTCGCCTATGCGGTCGGCTGGACCCAGCACACCGTCGGCGTCCAGTACATCCGCACGGCGGCGATCATCCAGCTCCTGCTCGGAAACATCGGCCGGCCCGGCGGCGGGATCATGGCTCTGCGCGGCCACGCCTCCATCCAGGGCTCGACCGACGTGCCGACGCTCTACAACATTCTTCCCGGCTACATGCCCATGCCGAACGCTCACGCCGAGCAGGGCCTCGATGCCTACGTCCGCCGCAACGAGTCGCCCGGGGGCTACTGGGGGAACGTTGGCGACTACCTCGTCAGCCTCCTGAAGGCGTGGTGGGGCGAGCACGCGACGGAGGAGAACGACTTCTGTTTCGACTACGTGCCGCGCATCACGGGCGACCACTCCGCGTACCAGAGCGCACTCGGGATGCTCGACGGCAAGGTCAAGGGCTACCTGCTGCTCGGCGAAAACCCGGCCGTCGGGAACTCGAACTCGCGCCTGCAGCGTCTGGCCATGGCGCAGCTCGACTGGCTCGTCGTCCGCGACTTCACGGAGATCGAGAGCGCCGCGTTCTGGAAGGACGGACCGGAGGTCGAGACCGGCGAGCTCGTCACGGAGGAGATCCGGACGGAGGTCTTCTTCCTACCGGCGGCGAGCCACGTCGAGAAGGACGGCTCGTTCACGAACACGCAGCGGCTGCTGCAGTGGCACAACCGGGCCCTCGAGCCGGAGGGCGACTGCCGCTCGGATCTCTGGTTCGCCTACCACCTCGGCCTCAGGCTGCGCGAGAAGCTCGCCGGCTCGGAGGCCGAGCGTGACCGGCCGCTGCTCGACCTCACCTGGGACTATCCGACGCGGGGCGAGACTGCCGACCCGAGCGCCGAGGCAGTACTGCGCGAGATCAACGGCTGGGGCGCGGACGGCAAGGCGCTCTCCGGCTACACGGCGCTGAAGAGCGACGGCTCGACTGCGTGCGGGGTCTGGATCTACTGCGGCTGCTTCGCGGACGAGGTCAACGGCCCGGCGAGGAAGGTGCCCGGGCAGGAGCAGAGCTGGGTCGCGCCCGAGTGGGGCTGGGCCTGGCCCATGAACCGGCGCATCCTCTACAACCGCGCTTCGGCCGACCCCGAGGGCAAGCCTTGGTCCGAGCGCAAGCGGTACGTCTGGTGGGACGAGGAGCAGGGCAAGTGGACGGGCGAGGACGTGCCCGACTTCGACGCGACGAAGCGGCCCGACTACGTCCCGCCGGACGAGGCGAAGGGCCCCGATGCGATCGGCGGCGACCAGCCGTTCATCATGCAGCCGGACGGCCGGGGCTGGCTGTTCGTCCCGGGTGGGCTCGTGGACGGCCCGCTGCCGACGCACTACGAGCCGCACGAGTCTCCGTTCGAGAACGCGCTCTACTCCGTGCAGTCGAACCCGGCGCGGCAGCGGTTTCCGCGCCGCAACAACGAGTACGCGCGCGAGCCCGGAAGCGAGGCCTACCCGTACGTCATGACGACGTATCGCCTGACCGAGCACCACACGGCGGGAGCGATGAGCCGTACGACCCGCTATCTGTCGGAGCTGCAGCCGGAGTTCTTCTGCGAGGTGAGCCCGGAGCTCGCGGCCGAGCGCGGCCTCGAGCACGGCGGCTGGGCGACGATCGTGTCGCCGCGCACGGCGATCGAGGCACGGGTGCTGGTCACCGAGCGCATAGCGCCGCTGAAGGTGCAGGGCCGAATCGTGCACCAGGTCGGGCTGCCCTACCACTGGGGCTTCAAGGGTCTCGTGACGGGCGACTCGGCGAACGACCTCTTTCCGATCGCGCTCGATCCGAACGTCCAC
>JBKPFP010000395.1:0-2002 GCA_046744435.1 Actinomycetota bacterium
GCAGCAGTGAGACCTTGATCCCGGTCTTCTCAGCGCGGCACGTCGAGGCCGCCGTCCCGCCGGGGCGCGCAGTCGAGGCCGTCCGCGACGCGTTCCTCGCGTACGCGCGCGGCGAATGGTCGATGCCGCCGAAGGTCTACGTGCCCGCGTATCCGGCCGGGGACTTCCGCGCGATGCCCGCGCTGGGAGCCGGGCACGCGCTTCTGAAGTGGGTGACCTCGTTTCCGGGCAACCCCGCACGCGGGCTGCCGACCGTAACCGGGCTCGTGCTCCTGTCGTCGGCCGAGGACGGCCGGCTCGTCGCGGCGCTCGACGCGGGAGCGGTGACCGCGCTGCGGACCGGGGCCGCGGCCGTGCTCGCCGCCGAGACGCTCGGTCGCGCCGACGCGGAGACCGCTGCCGTGGTCGGCGCCGGTGTCAACGGGAAGGCCGCCGCGCGAACCTTCGTGGCTCGAGGCCGCGACGTGGGGATCTACGACGTCGATCCCGGCCGGGCGGGCGGCGCCGCCGAAGAGGTCGGCGCACAGGTCGTCGAGCGGGACGAGGCGCTCGCCGCCGACCTCCTGGTGACGATGACGCCTGGCCACGAGATCCTCTTGCCGGAGGGCTCGCTGCGCTCGGGCCAGCACGTGAGCCTGATGGGCGCCGACGGGCCTGGCAAGGCGGAGATCGCGGTCGACGAGCTCGCACGCACGCACGTGTTCGCCGACGACTGGGAGCAGGCGAGCCACAACGGCGAGCTCGTCCACGCCGTCGAGGCGGGCGTGCTCGCACGGAACGACGTGACAGAGCTCGGAGACGTGCTCGCTGGGACGGCCGCTGGGCGGGAGGCAAAGGACGACATCACGACCTTCGACTCGACCGGACTCGCGATCCAGGACCTGGCGATCGCCCTCGCCGCGATGGAGCGGGCAGGCGAGCTCGAGCTTCAGGCGATCGACGTCTGAGGCGGCGTAGCCCTCAATACTCCTTGCTCTCGACCATCTCCACCATCCGCGCCCGAGGCCCCTTCAGGCCAACGCTGGTGAAACGCCAGCCGGGGCGAACATAACGGGTTTCGTGAGTCGGTAGTCTGGCCCCGGGACCTACGAGAGGAGGAGAGAGTTGAAGGGCAAGATCGTGCACATCGAGATCCCCGCCGACGACACACAGCGGGCGATGAAGTTCTGGGGCGACCTCGCCGGCTGGAAGTTCCAGGCGTACAGCGCTGAGGGCGCGCCCGAGTACAACATGTTCGAGGGGGAGCCCGGCGGCGGCCTCTACCCGGCCACCGACGGCGAGAAGGGTATCAAGGTCTACTTCGAGACGGACAACATCGACGAAGAGCTCGGGCGTATCCGCGAGCTCGGAGGCGACGCCGAGGAGAAGATGCCGGTGCCCAACATGGGTTGGTTCGCAGCCGCGAAGGACCCGGAAGGCAACACGTTCTCCGTCTGGCAGAGTGACGAGAGCGCTCCGATGCCCGAGGGCATGGGCGCGCAGCAGACGTCGGCTTAGATCAGCCGACCGGGTTCGAGGATCGCGAGCTCGGGCGCAGGCGAGCCGAGGATCGCCTGCGTCACGAGTTCGCCGGCTCGTCCAGCCAGTACGAGGTCACACGGCGATGCTCGTGGCCCTGAAGATCCCACCTGCCTCGCTCGCGAGACCCACGAGCTCGAGTTCGGTCAGCGCGGCCGCAACCGCCGCGGCGTCCAGCGCAGTCGAGCGGGTGAGCTCGTCTGCTCCGGCCGGCCCGTCGCGGAGGCGTTCGAGAACCTTGGCCGCTTCGGCTCCGACCTCGGCCTCGCTCACCGCGGGAGGTGCGAGGTCGAAGAGGTCGAGCACGTCCTTGCTCGAGGTCAGCGGCCCTGCGCCGAGACGGAGCAGGTCGTTCGTGCCCGCGCTCAGCGCGCTCGTGATCTCGCCCGGCACCGCAAAGACTTCCCGGCCCTCCTCGAGCGCCAGGTCAGCTGTGATGAGGGCGCCGCTTCGCTCCCGGGCCTCGACGACGACCGTCGCAGCG
>JBKPFP010000202.1:0-1734 GCA_046744435.1 Actinomycetota bacterium
CGCTTCTTCCTCGACCTGCTCCTCGTCGCGATGGCGGAGCACGGGCTGATGCCGGCGAATGTCGCCGCGCGGATGACGCTCGCCGCCGACCCGCAGTCGCTGCACGGAGCCGTCGCGGCCGGAATCCTGGGCGCCGGGCCCGTCGTGCTCGGCACCGCGGAGGAATGCGCCCGCCTCCTCGAAGCGGCGCGCGCGTCGGGCCGCGACCCGCTTGAGATCGCGCGCGAGATCCACGCAGGCGGCGGGAGGGTGCCGGGCTTCGGCCACCCGGTGCACAAGCCCCTCGACCCGCGTGCGGAGCGGATCCTGGAGCTCGCGGACGAGCGCGGGGTCAGCGGGGCGCATGTCGAGCTCGCACGCGGCCTCCGCGACGCCGTCGCCGAGACGTGGGGCAAGCCGCTGACGATGAACGTCGCGATGCCGATCGCTGCCGTGCTGCTCGACCTCGGCTTCGCGGCGTCGACGGTCAAGTCCGTGCCGATCCTCGCCCGCACCGCGGGCCTGCTCGCCCACCTCGCCGAGGAGCGCGACCAGCCGCTCGGCTTCTTCCTGGCCGCGACGGCGGAGGAGGCGGTCGAGTACGAGCCGCCCGATGCTTGAGCCCGAGGTCGAGACCCGACCATGGGCTGAGCAGCTCGCCCTCGACGACGCGAGCTACCGCGAGCAGCTCGCTTACCTCTTCGAGCGCTCGCCGTTCTACCGCGAGCGGCTGACAACTGCGGGGATCGCCTCCGCTGGCGAGGCGGGCGGGCTGGAGAACATCGCGCGGCTGCCGCTCACCGACAAGGACGGGCTCCGCGCGACGTGCACGCCCGACAATCCGATCGGCACGCACCTCTGTGCGACGCCCGCCGAGCTCGTTCGCATCTACTCGACGAGCGGCACGACGGGCGCGCCCAGCTACGTACCGCTGACGGCGCGCGACCTCGACAACTGGGTGACCGGCTCTGCGCGCAGCTACGCCGCCTCGGGCCTCGTCGCCGGGCAGCGCATCGTCTCGACCTACAACGCCGGCCCGTTCGTCGCCGGCGCCGCCCTGGCCGCCTTCGAGCGCATCGGGCTCACGCACGTCCCGCTCGGCACCGGCAACACCGAGCGGCTCGTCGCCTCGATCGAGCGTCTCCGGCCGGACGCGGCCGTGCTGACCCCGTCGTACGCCGCGTATCTCCTCGAGTGGGCAGCCGAGCGGGACGTCGATCTGCGCGCGTCGAGCGTCGAGCGCGTGCTCGTTGCCGGCGAGCCCGGCGGCGGCGAGCCGGCCTTTCGCGCGAAGCTGGAGGAGGGCTGGGGCGCGCAGGTGACCGAGGCGATGGGCGTCGGCGACGTCGGCGTCTCGCTCTGGGGCGAGTGCGAGGGGCGGAACGGCATGCACCTCGGCGCGCGCGACTTCGTGCACATGGAGCTGATCGAGCCCGAGACGGGCACGGCCCTCGAGCTCGACGACGGCGCCACGGGCGAGCTCGTGCTGACGCACCTGCGGCATCGCGCCGCGCCGCTGCTTCGCTTTCGCACGCGCGACCACGTCCAGGTGTGGACGAGCCCGTGCGCGTGCGGCCGCACGAGCCCACGCCTGCGCTGCCTCGGGCGTACCGACGACATGCTCATCGTCCGCGGCGTCAACGTCTTCCCGTCGGCGGTGCGCGAAGTGGTGAGCGCCTTCGCGCCCAAGGTCAGCGGCAACGTCCTCGTCAGGCCGGCCGCGTCCGGCGTGAAGCAGGAGCCGCCCCTGCCCGT
>JBKPFP010000203.1:0-4270 GCA_046744435.1 Actinomycetota bacterium
ACCGAGTTCCAGAGCGTGAGCAGACGCCGCTTGACGTCGTCCGCGGGCCCGTAGCCGAAGTTGATGTTCTGGCTCGGCACCTGCTCGCAGTACATCCAGCGCATGACGTCGGCGCCCATGCGCTCGATCGCCTCGTTCGTATCGATCGCGTTGCCGGTCGACTTGTGCATCTCGAGCCCGTGCTCGTCGAGGACACGCTCGTAGGCGAGGACGCGCTCGTACGGCGAGCGGCCAATGAGCGTGAGCGCCATGAACGACATCGAGTAGAACCAGAGCCGGATCTGCTCGCGGCTCTCCGAGACCCAGTGGGCCGGGAACCACTGCTCCCAGTACGCGTGGTCGGGGAGATCTGCTCCGGAGACGCCCTGCGAGGCGCCGGTCGCGTACCCGCCCGGGATCCACTCCGGGTTCTGCCAGCCGAGCGTCGAGAAGGGCACGATGCCCGCATCGAGCCAGGCGTCGCCGACCTCGGGGATGCGCCGCACCTCCTGGCCGCAGGACGCACAGCTGATCGGGACCTCGTCGATCCAGGGCCGGTGCAGCTCCTGCAGCTGGTCGAGACCGCCGGTCGCGCGCTCGTCGAGCTCGGCCCGGGAGCCGATCACGTTCAGCTCGCCGCACTCGCAGGGGTAGAACGGGAGCGGCAGGCCGAAGTAGCGCTTGCGGGAGATGTTCCAGTCGCCCATGTTGCGCAGCCAGTCGTCCATGCGCTTCGAGTAGAAGGACGGCGTCCACTCGACGGTCGCGTTCGCCTCGAGCAGCGGCTGCCGGATCTCGTCGCACGAGATGAACCAGTCGTCGACGACGCGGAAGAGGAGCGGCGTCTTGCAGCGCCAGCAAACCGGATAGCGGTGCCTGATCCGGCCGGCCTCGACGAGCAGCTCGCGCTCGCGGAGGTCCTCGATCACGACGTCCTCGACCTCGCGGGTCGAGAGCCCTTCGAGCAGGCCGTAGCCCGGCAGCATCCGCCCCGACTCGTCGATCGGCACGATCACGGGCAGGTCGTGCAGCCGGCCGAGCTCGAAGTCCTCGGTGCCCGCGCCGGGTGCGATGTGGACGATGCCCGTGCCTTCGGTCAGGGACACGTCGTCCCACGGGATCACGCGATGCTCGATCCCCTGCACCGCCGGGAGTGCGTCGTACGGCCCCTCGTAGTGGAGCCCGACGAGGTCCTCGCCCCGCGCGATGTGGTCGTACTCTCCGCCCTCCTCCGCGAGCGCCCAGTCCCCGTCGCGGAGGCCGTACTCGGCATCGGGCTTCACGGCCGCGGCGACGTTCGCGGGCAGGGTCCAGGGTGTCGTCGTCCAGATGACGAGCGCCTCGCCCTCGCGCTCCTTCAGCGGGAAGCGAACGAAGAGCGACGGGTCCTCGAGCTCCTGGTAGTGCTCGTCTCCGGCCTGCTCGTGCTGGGAGAGCGACGTGCCGCAGCGCGGGCACCACTGCGTCGAGCGATGACCCTTGTACAGCCAGCCCCGCTCGTGCACCGCCTTGAGGAACCGCCAGATGTACTCGATGTTCGTGTCCGAGAACGTGTAGTAGTCGTTGTCCCAGTCCATCCAGCGGCCCAGCCGGCGGTCCTGCTCGGTGATCACCTCGGAGAAGTGCGCGACGCGCTCCTTGCAGCGCGCGGCGAACTCGGCGATGCCGTACTCCTCGATCTCGCGCTTCGAGTTCAGGCCGAGCGACTTCTCGACCTCGACCTCGACCCAGAGCCCCTGGCAGTCGAAGCCGTTCTGGTAGCGCTGGTCGCAGCCGCGGAGCGCCTGGTAGCGCTGGAAGACGTCCTTCAGCGTGCGGCCCCAGGCATGGTGGACGCCCATCGGGTTGTTCGCGGTGATCGGGCCGTCGATGAAGCTGAAGCGCTCGCCGCCGCGGTTCTGCTCGCGCAGCGCGTCGAAGACGCGTTCCTCGTCCCACCACGCGAGCACGTCCTGCTCGAGGGCGTTGTAGTCCGGCACGGCCGGCAACGGCTGGAAGGCGCGCTTCATGGGTCGATTCTAGATTTCAGGCGTGCCCACTCCGGCCCGCGATTACAGAGGCGACAGCGACCTCCGGCTGATGCAGGAGCTCGCGGCCGAGTGCTGGCGGCTGCAGGGTCCGTTCGTCGACGCCCACGTCGGCGATCTTCCCTGGCGGATGTACCAGCACCTGGACAAGCTGAGCGAGGTGCACGTGCGCCTCTGGCTCGATGGCGACGGACGCGCCCGGGCTTGGGCCTGGCTCTGGCAGGAGCGCGGCGAGCTCGACTTCCAGCTCCACCCCGAGTCGCCCGGCCTGCTCGGCGACGTGCTCGAGTGGTTCGAGTCGGAGGCGCAGCCGAACGAGGACGGCGTTCTCACGGCGTGGGCGCTCGAGGCGCACGGGGAGACCGTCGCCGGGCTCGATTCCGTGGGTTACGAGGTCGGCGAGGGCGACTGGTACGAGCACATGCTCGCGCCGCTCGGCCCGGAGCTCGCGGAGCCGGAGGTGCCGGACGGATTCGAGCTGCGCACGGTGCGCGGCGACGAGGACGTCGAGCGGCGCGTCGAGGTGCACCGCGCCGCGTTCGCGCCCTCGCGCGTGGTGCCCGAGAGCTACCGCCGGGTAATGCAGGCCTGGCCCTATCGTCCCGAGCTCGACCAGGTCGCGGTCGCGCCCGACGGGTCCTTCGCCGCCTTCTGTCTCTGCTGGCTCGACGAGGGCAACCGGGTCGGCGACCTCGAGCCGGTCGGCACGCATCCCGACCACCGGCGCCTCGGGCTGGCCCGTGCGGTGTGCCTGGCCGGGCTCCGCTCCCTGCGCGACGCCGGTGCCGACACCGCGCTCGTCTACTCCGTCGGCGGCAGCGGCGCGACCAGGCTCTACGAATCCGTCGGCTTCGCCTCTCGGAGCCGCCACCTCGCGTTCCGCAAACCGGCCAGGGAATTAGCGGGTAACGTCAGACGTTAGAGCTTGTATTCGGAGGGAAAGAACTCTCCCGACGTCTCCTGAAAGGAAACAGATGGCAAACGCAGTTACCGAGTCGACCTTCGAGCAGGAGGTCCTTCAGTCCGAGAAGCCCGTGATCGTCGACTTCTGGGCTGAGTGGTGCGGCCCCTGCCACGCCGTGGCCCCAGTCCTTGACAAGATCGTCGAGGAGCACGGCGGCGAGCTCAAGCTCGTGAAGGTCAACATCGACGAGGAGCAGGAGATCGCCGCCCGCTACGGCATCGCGTCGATCCCGACGATGATCCTCTTCAAGGACGGCGAGCCTGCGGCCGCCGCGATCGGCGCCCAGCCGAAGATCGCTCTCGAGCGCTCCCTCGGCCTGGTCGACGAAAACGGCGACGGCACGGGCTAGCTCTTCCTCGCACGGAGACTCGCTGGGGTCCGCCACGCGCTTCAACTACACGCGCGTCAGGGCGCACGCATCTAACGAAACTGAGCTGTTAGTCAGCGGAAGTGCGTAGCACTTCCGCCGAGTCCGCGGCCCGTGGCCGCGGACCTCAGCCGCCCTCCGCCTCTTGCTTTTCTGGGTACGGCGCCGGGGTCACCGCGCGGGCGGTCGGCTCGTCGACGAGGTTGAGCACACGCATGCCGTGCACGAACACGTTCGCGCCGCCGAGCCAGCCTCCGATCGTCAGCACGCCGAAGCCGATCAGCGTCAGCACGAGTGAGCCGCCGCTGATCGACCTGTCGACGTAGTCGCCGTGGCCGGCGCCCGCGGTGATCGCGAAGGCGATCGTCGCTCCTATCATCACGATCAGGTGCAGCGTGGCCGTTCGCCAGAGCGGCGTGCCCCGTGAGATGTCGAGCCAGTCGGCGAAGCCGACCAGGGCGGTCGGCGCCGTCAGTACGAGAGCCGTGATCAGCGCCAGCCACCAGGCCGTGGCCGTGTTCTCGTCGCTCACCCCAAGCCACGAGAGGACGGCCATCACCGTCGCGAACGTGTAGGCGCCGATCGTCGCGTCGGTCAGCGGCGGGTGGAGCGGATGCCCCGGGAAGCCTTTCCAGAGGTAGCTGAGCTTCACTCCGTCGTGCGGGCCTCGACTCCGTCGAGGAGTGTCCAGTTCCCGCGCAGCGCGTCCTCGGCGACGGTCGCGAGCGCTTCCGCGTCCTCCGGCGAAGAGTGCTCGGCGAGGAGCCGGCGGGCCGACGCGGCATGCTCGTGATCGAGCTCGGCGTGGAGCGCGAAGTACGAGGCGCCCGGCTCGTCCTCGCCGACGCCGTAGTGCTCGGCCAAGCCCGCGAGCTTCACGCTCGAGACCTCAGGCTGCCCCGCCTCGACCGCATAGAGGACGGCGAGCGCGCC
>JBKPFP010000274.1:0-6235 GCA_046744435.1 Actinomycetota bacterium
CTTCAAGCGCGAGGCAACCGGTGACCTGAACGAACGGGTCACGCGTGCAGTAACCGAGCAACTCGTCCTTGACCGGACGCCGCTGACGCGTGAAGAGCGCCGTCAGATCATCCGCGAGATCACGGACGACATCCTCGGCTACGGACCGCTCGAGCCGTTCCTCCGGGACGACTCCGTGACGGAGGTCATGGTCAACGCGTACGACCGGATCTACGTCGAGCGGCTGGGCAAGATCGAGCGCACGAACGCGGCATTCGCCGACAACTCGCACCTGCTGCGGATCATCGACAAGATCGTGTCGCAGATCGGACGACGCGTCGACGAAGCTTCGCCGATGGTCGACGCACGCCTGCCGGATGGCTCGCGCGTCAACGCGATCATCCCGCCGCTCGCCCTCAAGGGCCCGACGATGACGATTCGGAAGTTCTCCCGCGACCCGTACACGATGAACGACCTGATCTCGTTCGGTTCGATCTCGCCGAAGGCCGCCCAGTTCCTCGCCGCGTGCGCGCGGGGGAAGCTGAACGTCCTCATCTCCGGCGGTACGGGCACCGGTAAGACGACGACGCTCAACGCCCTTTCCGCCTTCGTGCCGGGCGACGAGCGCATCGTCACGATCGAGGACGCTGCCGAGCTCCAGCTTCAGCAGGAGCACGTGATCACGCTCGAGGCGCGGCCACCGAACATCGAGGGCCAGGGCGAGATCCGCATCCGCGAGCTCGTTCGCAACTCGTTGCGCATGCGCCCCGACCGGATCATCGTCGGCGAGGTCCGCGGGCCCGAGACCCTGGACATGCTCCAGGCGATGAACACGGGCCAAGAGGGCTCGCTGACCACGATTCACGCGAACACACCGCGCGATGCGCTCTCCCGTCTCGAGACGCTCGTCCTGACGGCAGGCGTCGATCTGCCGTTGCGGGCGATCCGCGAGCAGATTGCGAGCGCGTTCGACTTGCTGGTGCAGATCACGCGCCTCGTCGACGGCTCGCGCCGGCTCTCGCACATCACCGAGGTGCTGCGCATGGAGGCCGACGTCATCACTCTGCAAGACATCTTCCATGCGAAACCGCCGGACGAGGAGACCGCGGCGGCGACGCACGCGACGCGGCTCATGCTGCCGCTGGAATGCACCGGCCTGAAGCCGCACTTCCTCGAGAAGATGGGCCAGCACGGCGTCATGCTCCCGCACAGCTTCTTCGAGGAGGAAGAGTCGTCCCCCCGGTCGACCTTCGCAGCGGCCAGCTTCGGCGGGTTCTCGTGAGACGCGCCGCGGCCCCTGTGATCCTCGCGGCGCTCCTCCTGCTCGCACCGGCCGCGCAGGCCGGCGTGAAGCTGACCGGAATCGACGCCAGTGCCTACCCGCGGATCCGCGTCAATGCGGTCACGTCGGCGCGGACGGCGACAGCCCCGACCGTATTCGAGAACGGCAGCCGCGTCGTGGTGACGAATGCGCAGAACCTCGGCCGGGCGAAGTCGGTCGTCCTTGCTCTCGACCGCTCACAGTCCATGCGCGGCAGGGCCTTTGCGGATGCCGTTGCCGCGGCACGCACCTTCCTCAATGCCAAGGGACCGGCCGACCGCTTCTCGATCATCGGTTTCGGCTCGTCAGCCGTCCAATTGACGCGCTTCTCCTCGGCGCGAATCGACGCAGACACCGCTCTGCGCACGATGACCGTCGATTCGAAGCCGGGAACTGCGCTGCACGACGCACTCGTGCGTGGCGCCCGAGCGCTCGCGGCAGAGTCGCAGCCCGGTCGCGTGCTCATCGTCATGACGGACGGAACGGATGTCTCCAGCGAGGCGACCCTGGCGGACGCGGTCGAAGCGGCCGGTGCCGCAGGTGTGTCCGTCTATGCGATCGCCCTCGAGAGCCCGCAGTTCTCCCCCACGCCCTTGCACGAGCTAACCCGACGGACGGGTGGCGCCTACCGCGGGACGTCCTCGAGCGCCGGCTTGGTTCACGCCTATGCCTCGATCGCGGGCGAGCTCCGCCGCACGTGGCGGCTCGAGTACGCGACCGCCGCACGCGCCGGCGAGACGCCGCACGTCGCCGTCCGCGCCCTGGGCTCGTCGGGCGTGGGCACGTTCGAGCCGCCCACGAGCGCAGCGTCGCCGAGGGCCCCGGAGCCGTCGCGACTGCTTCCCGACGTTTTCTACGAGACCGTGCTCGGCACACAGCTCATCTCACTGCTTACCGGGCTGATCGTCCTGCTCGGTGCAAGCCTGGCGCTGACGACCGTCAAGGGCGCCCGCCTGCGCAAAAAGCTCGCCCCGCACCTCGCGCCCACGCACGAGATGCGCAAGCAGAAGCACGAGCGCGAGCGTTTCGCAGCTGCCGCGGGGCTTTTCAACGCCACCGAGAGTGCGTTCGGCCACTGGCGCTTCTGGAAGAAGCTCGAGCAGCTGATCGAGCGCAGCGACCTGCCGTTGCGAACGGCTGAGGTCGCATACCTGATCGTCGGCTTCGGCCTCGCCGGCGGCCTCGTCGCCGCGTTCCTCGCACTGTCCACTCTGTGGATCGTCGCCGCCCTCGCGGCCACCGGGTTCCTTCCGGTTGCCTTCGTCTGGTTCAAGGCAGTGCGGCGCACGAGGGCCTTCGAGAACCAGCTGCCGGACGTGCTCATCACGCTTGCTGCCGCTCTCAAAGCCGGCCACAGCTTCAAGCAGGGCCTGCAGACGATCGTCGACGAGGGCCATCCGCCGGCGAGCAAGGAGTTCAAGCGCGTGCTCACCGAGGCACGCCTAGGCCGGCCGTTGAACGGTGCCCTGACCGACATGTCGGGGAGGCTCGGGTCGAAGAACTTCGACTTCGTGATCACTGCCGTCACGATCCAGCAACAGATCGGTGGCAGCCTCGCAGGCCTGATCGACATGGTTGCCGACACAGTCCGCCAGCGCCAGCAGTTCGCGCGCAAGATCAAGGGCCTGACAGCGATGGGCCGGGCCGGCGCGTACGTGCTGATCGGCCTGCCGTTCTTCGTCGGGGCGATGATCACGATCATCAACCCGACTTACATGAACCCGCTCTATCACTCCGAGACGGGCCACAAGCTGATCTATCTCGGACTCGGGATGATGGCGTTCGGGTCCGTTGTCCTGAAAAAGATCGTCTCCTTCAAGGGGTAGCCCGATATGACCATTCTGCTAGTCCTCGCCGTCTTCTGCCTCGCCGGTGCCGCGTACTTCCTCGGCGAGATGGCCACGGCTCCCGCCCGGCAGCGGTGGCTGTCGGTGCGGCGGGCCGCGACCTACGGGAGGATGGAGGTCCGTTCCGACCACCACCGCGAGACGTTCAAGGAGCGGTTCCTCGTTCCGCTGCGCGAATGGCTGGCGAAGTGGGCGCTTCGGGCCAACCCGCGCATGAGCGTCGACTCGGTGGGCATGAAGCTGATGGCCGCCGGTCTGGCGCGCCGAATCTCGCCGAAGGGATTCCTCGCCCTCAAGGGCCTGTTCGCGATCGTCGGCCTCTTCGCCGGAACGCTGCTCGGCGGCAGTGCCGGGGTCGGAGGAGCGCTCGCCGGCGCCCTCTTCGCCGGCGCCGTCGGATTCTTCGCTCCGGACTACGCCCTGACGTTCAAGGCGCGCTCGCGGCGCGAGCGAATTCGCTCCGAGCTGCCGGACGCCCTTGACCTCCTCGCAGTCAGCGTCGAAGCGGGACTCGGCTTCGATGGCGCCCTCGCCAAGCTCAACGAGCACATGGAAGGGCCGCTCGCCGAGGAGTTCGGCCTGACGCTGTCGGAGATGCGCATCGGCGAGAGCCGCCAGGAGGCCCTGAAGCGGCTCGCCGAGCGCGTCGACGCGCCCGAGCTCTCGGCGTTCACGCGCGCGATCATCCAGGCCGACCAGCTCGGTACGACGCTCGGCCGCATCCTCCGCGTCCAGGCCGCGGACACGCGTCTACGCCGGCAGGCTGCTGCGGAGGAGAAGGCGATGAAGGCGCCGATCAAGATGCTGTTCCCGACGGTGCTCTTCATCTTCCCGGCCATGTTCCTCGTCATCCTCGGGCCGGCGATCCTCAACATCCAGGAGCTCTTCTAGGAGGCTGCGGCAATGGCAGACGAACAGAACGAAGGGACCACTCCGCAAGAGGCCAACTCGCAGGAGACAACCCCGGAACAGGCGACCGAGCGCGGCTTCGGCACCGGGCTGCGCGCCCAGCTGCAGAAGCGGCGCACCGGGGACGAGCCGGCGGAACAGGCGGCGCCTCAGGCGACCGAGCCGCCGATCGTGCGTGTCGACCTGTACACGTCGGCGCAATCCCACCTCAAAGGTGAGTCGGATGAGGAGGCCGAGAGCCTTCGCAGCGAGCTCGCCGCAGCCCAGAGGCGCGAGCGCGAGCTACGCGCGGCGTTCGCCGAGCAGGTCGAGGCGTACGAGCGCAAGCTCTCCGAAGAGTTCGAGGTTTCGCGCGAGCAGACGATCCTCGACGAGCGCAGCTCGAGGCTCTCTGCCACCGAGACAGAGCTCAGGCAGCGGGAAGACCGCCTGGCCGCCGAGCGCAAGGAGGTGAATGACGAGCGGCGGCGGCTGTCAGCCCTCCAGGATGAGCTCGCCTCCGCACAGGCCGGTGCGGCCGAGGTCCACGAGGATCTCCAGGCGCGCGCCGCCGAGCTCGCCGAGGCGGAGCGCCTCGCGAAGCGCGGCACGTCGGTGTTCGCTCAGCGCAACGCGGCTATCGCGGCCCGCGAGGAGAAGGTGCAGAAGGCGGAGCGCGAGCACGCAGCGCGCGAGGGGCAGTGGAAGGCGCGCGAGAACGAGCTCAAGCGGCGGGAGAAGGATCTGGGAGGCCGCGAGTCACGCCTCGGCGAAGGAGAGCGGAAGCTCGCCTCCGAGAGCGCCCGCGTGGCCGCAGAGGCGGAAGCGCTCAAGCGGCGCGAAGCTCAGGTGCTCGAGCGCCACGAGTCCGTGCGCACCGAGACCTTGCAGCTCGAGCAGCAGCTGGCCTCATCGGGGGCCGAAGTGCAACAGATGGAGGCGCGCCTCGCCGAGATCGAAGGCCGCGAGACGGAGCTGATCGCTCGCGAGGCCGAGCTCAACCGCCGCGAGTCGGACCTGAACCGGAGCGAGATGACGCATGCCCAAGGCCGAGATCTCGAGCAGTGGGAGCAGAGGCTCCAGGAGCGCGAACAGGAGGCCGCAGCGCGGGAGTCGACGCTGGGCGAGGAGGAGGAGCTCGCCGCGTCGGCCAGAGCCAGAGTCGACAAGCGCGAGAAGCGGCTCGCCGAGACTGAGGCGAACCTCCGCGAGCGCATGCGCGAGCTGGACGAGCGCGAGGCCGAGTTCGACCGAAGGGAAGCTCGCTACGAGACGGACTACGAGTTGCGGCTCGACAAGCTCGAGCACCGCGAAGCCGTGCTGGCCGAGCTCGAGGAGAAGCTCGGCAGTAAAGAGAGTCAGCTCGCAGCGTACGTCGCGCAGGCCCAGAGCGCCCTCCAGCGGCGCGAAGCCGATTGGTGGGACAAGCAGACGGGCCGCGATGACGACGGCCTCGAAGAAGACGTCGCGTAGATCGCTCCCGGCCTGCTGTAGGATCGCCGGCCATGTGGCAGGCATACGTCCGATTCAAGTCAGGTTCGACGACGAGGGCCGACGTCGGTGAGACCGAGGTCGACGCCCGGGCGGCCCTCGAAGAGGCGATGAGCCAGCTCAAAGCGTCCGGGATCGGCATCGTCGGCCCGAACCTCGTCGTCACGAAGGACGACCTCGAGTTCATCAAGCTCGAGCAGAAGCAGCGCGAATAGACCCTGATGTGCCCCTGGACGGGCGCCGAGAATCGAGCTATTCCTAGACAGGAAGAACTCGAGGGGGAAGCTAGGGAAGGTGGAAGGCGGGTTTCGCAGCCGACGCGCGGCGCTGGTCACGAGCCTTGTGCTCGTCGTCCTCGTCGGCGCGCTCGCGCCCGCCTCGAGGGGCTCGCACACGGGGCTCGACGAGGCGCTGAGCGCTGCGCCGCACCCGCGCAAGGAGCCGAAGGTCGACGCGCGACTGGCCGCGAAGGCCCGGGACCAGGCCTCGATCCGGGTCGAGCTCATGGCGAGGCAGCCGGCTGCCGCCAGGGCGCTCGTGACCCGGCTCGGTGGGAGCGTCGAGAGCTCGTACCGGCGCCTGGTCGAGGCGACGATTCCCTCCGCCGGGCTGGCCGCGCTCGCACGCGATCCGTCCATCAGGTTCGCCGCGGAGCCGCTGCGTCCGGTGCCGGAGGCCGTTCGCGGCGAGGGCGTGGCCACGACCGGCG
>JBKPFP010000234.1:0-2441 GCA_046744435.1 Actinomycetota bacterium
CTTGCCGACCTCGAGCGCGGCCCGACCACCTACCGCGTGTTCCTGCTGCCGGACGCGCTCCAGTTCGACCTCTCGATGACGCCGGCGGCTCAGTTTCGTCCCGCCGGGCCACGATTCCGGCTTCTGTTCGGCGAGACGGCCGCGGACGAGCCCGAGCTTTCCACACGGCCGGTCACGGGGGGCATCTTCATTCCCACGCCGCCGGTCGCGCACGACCTCTTCGGGTGGGGCGTGATCTACGCGCTCCACGCCCGCGCGTGCATCGAGCGCGGGCGTGTCTGGCAAGGCGAGCATTACGTCGGTGCCGTGCGCGATCACGCACTCTCGCTCGCCTGCCTCCGCGAGGGGCTGGTCGCGGTGCAGGCGCGGGGCTACGACGACCTTTCCGACGAGACCCTCGCTCGATTCGAGGAAGCCCACGTCGGCGCGGTCGAGCGTGGGGCGCTCCGGGCAGCCCTTGCCGCATCCGTTCTCGAGCTCATGCGCGAGGGCGAGGAGGCGCGCCTACCGCACGCGGATGCCGTCGCGCTGCGCCTCGCCGAGCTGCGCTGACGAGCGCAGCTTCCCGGCTCGAAACTAATCGAGCGAAATGCGCTCGCTGCGGTCGACCCCCGAGCCACGCTCTGGATCGCGGCCCGGGATCAGCACCCAGTGCTCCGAGACGGTCGCGCGATAGAGCCGGAAGAGTGCCGATCCCTGCACATCGTCCAGTGCCCAAACGCGATCGATGTCCCTTTGGGACACTCGGTCGAAGATCTCCAGGCCCTGTGCGAGCTCGGCGCCCGTGAGCTCCTTCGCCAGGCCCTTCATGTACACGGCCTGCGCGCCGCCGATGGGGACCGACGAGTCAAAGATCGCGATCGCGACCTCCGAGTGGGCGGCGAGATTCCGCGAGTGCTTCGCGTCGGGCGATGAGACCCAGTGGAAGTTCCAGTTGTCCTCGGACGCAAACCACACGGGCGTGACCCAGGGATGCCCGGCCTCGTCGGCCGTGCCGAGCGCCATGTACCTGTTCGCGTCGATCACGCTCCGCGCGACGTCGGCGAGCTCAGGAGCCATGCAGCGCCCCCCGCCCGCCGAGAACGCCCGCCTTGTCGGCCGGAGAGTCGAAGTGGTGCAGCGAATAAGGCGGCACGCGCGGCAACCCTAACGAGCCGCCGCGAGACCTCACAGCACCTGTCGTCTACGCTCGTCGGTTATGACCGCCGCGCTGCTCGATCGGGCCCTCTCCATCGGCGCGCATCCGCGCGACACCGCCGACGAGCGCTTCCGGAAGCGCCTCCTCGTCGGAGTGGCGCTCATCATCCTCCCGGTCGCCTTCGTGTGGGGCTGCCTGTACTGGGCAATCGGTGAGCACGAGGTCGCGCTCACGCCGTGGGCGTACCTGACCGGATCGGCGATCAGTCTCGCCGTCTTCGCGCGAACCCGAAACTTCCCATTCCTGCGCACCGCGCAGCAGCTTTTGATTCTCGTCGCACCGGCGTTGGGGACAGTCATGCTCGGCGGCCTCGACGAGTCGAGCTCGGTGATCCTGTGGTCGCTGTTCGCGCCACTCGGTGCAGTCGCCTTCGACCGCCCAGGCCGCGCCTGGCCGTGGTTTGCAGCCTTCGTCGCCACCATCGTGCTCGCGCTCGCCCTCTCCGAAGTCGTCCGGCCGAACGGCGCCGACCTGCCCGAGGCCTTCGTGCGGACCTTCGACGTCCTCAACATCGTCGTCGTCTCGCTCATCGCGATGCTCTTGCTCGTGACGTTTGCACGAGGACGGGACACGGCGCAGGCGCGCGTCGAGACGCTCCTGCTCAACGTTCTCCCGGCCGAGGTCGCGCTGCGTCTGCAGTCGGATCCGAACTCGATCGCCGACCACTTCGACGACGCAAGCATCCTCTTCGCGGACGTCGTCGACTTCACCCCGCTCTCGAGCCGGCTCGACGCGCGCGAGGTGGTCGCGCTCCTCGATCGACTCTTCACGCGCTTCGACGAGCTCGTCGACCGCCACGACGTCGAGAAGATCAAGACGATCGGCGACTGCTACATGGCCGCGGCAGGTGTCCCCAGTCCGCGGGCGGATCACGCACACGCGCTGGCGGCGCTCGCGCTCGAGATGCACGAGTGCGCGAAGAACTGTCTTCCCGACGGCGCCGAGCGCGACCTGCGCCTCCGCATCGGCATCAGCTCGGGGCCGGTCGTGGCCGGCGTGATCGGCCGCCGCCGTTTCCTCTACGACCTCTGGGGAGACACGGTGAACATGGCAAGCAGGATGGAGTCTCATGGGACCCCCGGCTCGATCCAGATCACTCGTTCGACGTGGGAGCTTCTGCGCGAAGACTTCGTGGTCGAGCCGTTGGGCCTCGTCGACGTGAAGGGCAAGGGAGCGGTCGAGACGTGGCGGCTCGTGGGCCCCGTCGACGGTAGCTCGATCCCCAGCGCGGGACCTCCGCCAT
>JBKPFP010000279.1:0-14683 GCA_046744435.1 Actinomycetota bacterium
TCCCCACGCGGCGCGACTAGCACCGACTCGACTTGCGTCGCGCTTTCCCGTAGATCGTTGACGGGCGAGGAGGGAAACGCGCAGCCGGCGCCGTCTGCACGTGGCGCTCTTCCTCGGCGTTGGGCTAGCCGCGACTGGTCTCGGCCTCGTCGCCTACGGGACGAACGTTCTCCGCGAGCCCGAGCTCGACACCGTCGATGCGCGGTTCGAGATCAGGGGCGAGCAGCCGCCGCCAGAGGAGATCGAGGTCGTCGCCATCGACGACATCACCTTCAGCACCTTCAACAGCCGGCAGGAGAACGTGCGCTACCCGTTCCCGCGCAGCTACTTCGCCAAGGTGGTCGACCGACTCGCCGCCGACGGGGCGAAGGTGATCGCCTTCGACATCCAGTTCACGGAGGAGACCGACCCGGAAGAAGACAACGCGCTGGTCACCTCGGTCGCGGAGGCCGGCAACGTCGTGCTCGCGACGACGGAGGTCGACGCGCTCGGCCGCACGAACGTCTTCGGCAGCGACGAGGTCGTCAAGGAGGTCGGCGCCCGGGTCGGAAACGGCAACTTCCCGCTCGACCCGGGTGGGGTGCTCCGCCGCGTCGCCTACAGCATCGACAAGCTGAAGAGCTTCTCGCTCGTAACCGCCGAGCGGGCGACCGGCAAGACGATCACTCCTGACGATTTCCCAGGGAAGTCGACCTGGATCGACTACTCGGGACCCGCGCTGAACATCAGGCCCATCTCGTTCTCGGACGTCTACTACGGACGGGTCCCGAAGGGCGCGTTCCGCGACAAGATCGTCGTCGTCGGCCCATCCGCGGTTTCACTCCAGGACATCCATCCGACATCGACCTCGAACGCCATGTCCGGTGCCGAGATCCAGGCGAACGCGATCGACACCGCTCTGCGCGCTTTTCCGCTGCGCAGCGTCCCCGGCGAGGTGACGGTCGCCCTGATCATCCTGCTGGGCATGCTCGTGCCGATCGCCGGGCTGCGGCTCTCGCTGGTCTGGACGCTCGTGCTCGGAGTGGTGGCCGCCGCCGCATACCTCGTCGCGACCCAGGTTGCCTTCGAGGCCGGCTGGGTGAATTCGTTCGTCTACCCGTTCGGAACGCTCGTCCTCGCCTCGGTCGGCTCCGTCGGCGGGCACTACCTGCTCGCCGCCTTCGAGCGCGAGCGCGTCCGGGACGTCTTCTCGCGCTTCGTGCCGGAGGCCGTCGTCGAGCAGGTGCTGGCGCGCGCGGACGAGGACCTCCGGCTCGGCGGGGTGACGCTCGAGGGCACCGTCATGTTCACCGACCTGCGCGGCTTCACGACCTTCTCCGAGTCGTTGCCCGCCCCGCGCGTGATCGAGGTGCTCAACGTCTACCTGAGCGAGATGAGCGAGGCGATCATGAGCCACGGCGGCACGCTCGTCGCATACATGGGCGACGGCATCTTCGCCGTCTACGGCGCTCCGATCGAGCAGGCGGACCACGCCGACCGGGCCGTGGCCGCGGCGCGCGAGATGCTCACCGAGCGGCTGCCACGCGTGAACGCGTGGTTGCGCGAGCAGGGCATGTCCGACGGCTTCCGGATGGGCATCGGCCTCAACAGCGGCACGTTCATGTCCGGCAACGTCGGCTCCGAGCGCCGGCTCGAGTATGCGGCGATCGGGGACACGACGAACACCGCGTCGCGCCTCGAGGGGATGACCAAGGGCCAGTCGCACTACCTCTTCTTCTCGGACACGACACGCGAGGCGCTGACCCGCGAGATCGACGACCTCGTCTTCGTCGACGAGTTCGAGGTGCGCGGGCGCCAGGGGACGGTGAAGATCTGGTCGCTCGAGGCCGCGAGCGTCCAGGCGTTCGAGGCCCGGCGGGCCCACCTGTAATTCCCCCAACCAGTGCTCGTCCCGCCGGCTGCTTGACAGATTCGCCCGACAGTACAAATATGGTTATTTCTGCACTTACGTGGTGCTTTCACACCCAAGGGGCGTGAGAAATTGCAAACTGCGGCAGAAACCGCGGGGGGACGGGCTTCATTCCTGCGGCGTCGACGACCTCGTCGCGGCGGACGCAAGGCGTGATGAAACGTGCGTCCCTGCGAGCGTCCGCAGTCGTATTCGCGGCGGCTGGGATCACTCTCCTCGTCCAGGGCGCAGCCGTGCCGGCCGTCTCTACCTCGTACCGCGACGAGGTCATGGCGGACGCCCCCGCGGGGTACTGGCGGCTCGGAGAGCTTACCGGCGCCACAGCCGCCGACGAGACGGCGAACGCGAACCCTGGTAGCTACGCCGGCGGCGTGACGCGGGGGGTGGCCGGCGCGCTCGCCGGCGACCTGAACCCGGCCGCTCGCTTCGACGGCGTCGACGACAGAATCAGCATGGGCGATCCGGCGAGTGGCATCTTCGACTTCACCTCGATCGACTTCTCCGTCGAGGCGTGGCTCAAGACCTCGGTCAACGGCGATCGCGCCCTCATCGGCAAGAGGTCGTCGAATCGCTACTGGCACGTCGCCGTCACGGACGACCCCTCCCACGCTGGCCAACTGCGGGCGACCATCCGGGCCGAGGTCACACGAACGGCCTATAGCCTCACTCGGGTCGACGACGGGGCGTGGCACCACGTCGTCGTCCTCTTCGATCGGGACACGGGAATCACGTTCTACGTCGACGGCGCCCCCGCAGGTTTCACGGCCGGTGCAATGACGAGCGATGTGAGCAACGGGGGAAACCTGCTGGTCGGACAGACGGGGACCCTCGGCAACTTCCGGGGCGACATCGACGAGGTCGCGGTCTACCGGGCCCTCGTCAGCGCGACGCGAATCCAGGCGCACTACCTCGAGGGCACCCGGGACACGCTCGCGCCGACAATCACCCTCGCGGCGCCCGCAAACGGGAGCTCGACGAACGACACGACACCGAACTTCTCCGGGACCGCGGGAACGGCTTCTGGCGACTTGACGACGATCACCGTCAAGGTGTACGCGGGCCCAGACACCTCGGGCGAGCTCGTGCAGACGCTCAGCACGACCCGCGCAGGCGGGTCGTATTCGGTCGACGCAGCGCCCGCCCTAGCCCTGGGGACCTACACCGCTCAGGCGGAGCAATCCGATGCGGCAGGAAACGTCGGCCTGAGCGGCGCGAACACGTTCACCCTCGTCGATACGCCTCCGCCTCCGCCGCCACCGCCGCCCCCACCACCTTCAGGCGACCCCCTCCTAATCGGCGCCGGCGACATTGCTTCGTGTGACGAGTGGGCGGGCGACGACCAGACGGCGGCGTTGCTCGACCGCTACCCTGCAGCGACCGTCTTCACGGCGGGCGACAACGTCTATATCAGTGGCACCGCCAGCGAGTTCGCGAACTGCTACCAGCCGAGTTGGGGCCGCGCGAGGACGCGCACCCGCCCAAGCCCCGGGAACCACGACTATGCAACCACCGGCGCCGCGGGGTACTTCGGCTACTTCGGAGCCGCCGCGGGCGATCCGAGCCAGGGCTACTACAGCTACGACCTCGGCACGTGGCACATCATCTCGCTCAACAGCCAATGCAACGCAATCGGCGGCTGCGCGCCCGGGTTGCCCCAGGAGCAATGGCTGCGCGCGGACCTTGCGGCGCACCCGGCCCAATGCACGCTCGCCTACTGGCACTACCCGCGCTTCAACTCGGGTTCCGTGCACGGCGAGTCGTACGCCTCGTACGTGATGCCCCTCTGGCAGGCGCTCTACGAATACGGTGCCGATGTCGTCGTCAGCGGCCACGAGCATCTCTACGAGCGCTTCCTGCCACAAACGCCAAACGGCGTGCTCGATCTGACATACGGGATCGCCCAGTTCACCGTCGGCACCGGCGGATACTTCCTGTACGACTTCGGCGCGATCCGGCCGAACAGCGCCGCGCGAAACAACACGGACTACGGCGTAATTAAGTTTACGCTCCACGCGGGCTCGTACGAGTATTCGTTCGTACCAATCGCGGGCGGAATCTTCGAGGATTCGGGGAGCGGGAGCTGCCACACGGCGCCCGGACCGCCGCCGCCACCCCCACCCCCGCCCCCTCCACCTCCGCCTCCTCCGCCGGGCCCGCCGCCACCGCCGGGGGCGTACGTGGACGCGGTGCTAAGCGACGGGCCCCGCGCCTACTGGCGGCTCGGAGAGACGAGCGGAGCGGTCGCTGCCGACCATCACGGCCTCTTTCCGGGGATCTATCAGAACGGCGTCACGCTCGGGGTAACTGGAGCGCTCGCAGGCGACACCAACACCGCCGCCCGTTTCGACGGGGTCGACGACAAGGTCACAATGGGCGATCCGTCTAACGGCGGCCTCGACTTCGGGACGACCGACTTCTCCGCCGAGGCGTGGGTCAAGACTTCTTTCAACGGCGAACGGACACTCATCTCCAAGCGACCGGCGTCAGGGCCCTACTGGCAGTTCACGGTGACGGACGATCCCGGGCACGAGGGCGTGATCCGGGCCAACATCTTCGACGGCGCCGTCACCCGGCAGGTGTACGGCCCGGCGAGCCGCGTCGACGACGGGGCGTGGCACCACGTCGTCGTCGTCTTCGACCGCGATGCGGGGATTACTGTCTACGTCGACGGAACGGGCCTGTCCACCGCCGGAGCTATGACCGGGAGCATCTCGAACGCGGCCGAGCTGCTGGTGGCGAAGGCGACGGGCTATGGGTACATGCTTGGGGACCTCGACGAGGTCGCCGTTTACCCCGGCCTGCTGACGGCCGCGCGCGTTCAGGCGCATTACGCCGCCGGCCGCGGTCCACTGTAGGAGCCTGGCCGACGCAACAACCCGTCAGACGGGTTAGCGCCCCGGAGCCGCGAGGTAGCTCCGTCCGGCGCGCACGAGGACTGATCGGCGCCGCGCAAAGTCACGCACGAGCACGACGCCCTGTGTCACACGACTGAGCGTGCCGTCGCAGCGGTCCTGGACGAGCCAGCGTGTCCCTCGCACCGTCGCCGAGCTGTAGCGGCCGCGGGTCTCGAAGCGGCCCTTCCCGCTGCCCCAGAGCCGGCGCACGGGGCGCCTGGGGCGCCGCTTCGCCGCCGGACCCTCGAGCGAGGAGGCCACCGAGCGGCGCAACCGACAGATCCGAAAGTTCCCGCCTCCGAGCAGGAGCTGCATGATCGCCCGGTTTGCGCGCCGCTGGCGGATGGTGAAGATCCCGTCGAAGAACTCGGCGCTGTTCGTCTGCGTCGCGGTAACCGCGGAGATGAGCCGCACGACGCCGCGCGTCGAATCGACCTGGCTGCCGAGCGGGATCTCGGTCAGGTGCTGAAGCGGCACGAACCGGTTCTCGCCGGGGACTCGGACGAGCACCTGGCCCCGGACGGGCGCGATCCCGGCGAGCTGCCCCGGCGCCGGCTGCTGGATGACATCGGTCGTGCAGTCGGCGAGGTCGTCCGCCGGGTTGCCGAGCGTGCTGACCGCGTCGACGCCGACGATGTTCGTCGAGTCCTCGTCCCCGAGCGTATAGCTGCCGACGTACGTCCAAGTCTCACCCGGGTCGAGGAAGCCGTTGCCGTTCGCGTCGCCGCTCTGATAAGTGAGCAGGAAGTCGTCGCTCTCGTTCCCGGGCGTCCCCGCGTCGGCGTCGAAGCGCGTCACGGTCAAGACCTCGTCGCCCGTGTTGCGCACGGTGGCGACGATGTTCGCGCGGCTCCCGGGCGCCAGGCGCGTCGGGCACGTCTCGGTCGTGACGACCGACGCAGTCGCCGCAGACCGGGCCGGAGCGGCCGAGCTTCCCGAGGGCCATGCGACTCCTAGCACCAGCGCAGCGCCGCCGAGCCCTGCGAGGGCGATCGGCACGGCACGCCTGGTGCTCACTCTGGTCGGCAATTCGCGCATCTAGCTCCTCTGAAACCCCTCCCGCAGACGCCCGTCAGGGGCGTGTCCCCGGTTGAGGTTTACAAGGTTTCGCAGACTGATTCAACGCACCGGCTTGAGGACCGTCCGCCAATAGCTTTAAGCTGCCGCCTCCGATGGGTCTGTTCCCGCCGCTGCCGCCCTTCGTCGACCTCGCCCGTAGGTCCGCCGCCGAGTTCATCGGCACTTTTGCACTCGTCTTCATCGGCGCAGGGGCCGTGCTGTCCGCCGGCCCGTCGGCGGGCGCCGGAAATCTCGAGATCGCGCTCGCGTACGGTCTCGTCATCGCCGTGATGGTGTCTGCGCTCGCGCACATCTCCGGCGGCCACTTCAACCCGGCGGTCACGCTCGGGATGCTGCTGACACGCCGGATCTCGGTCGTGCTCGGGCTGGTCTACTGGGTGGTCCAGCTCGGCGCTGCAGTCCTCGCCGCACTCCTGCTCAAGTGGATCTTCCCAACCGACCAGCAGGCGACACTGGGTTCCCCTGCGCTCGGCCCTGGGATCGATGTCGGCCCCGGCCTGGTCATCGAGGCGATCCTGACGTTCTTCCTCGTCTGGGTCGTGTTCGCGACCATGGTTGACCCACGCGGCTCGTACACGGCGATCGCCGGGCTCGCGGTGGGCTTCGTGATCGCCTTCGACGTGCTCATGGGCGGCCCACTGACCGGAGCGATGATGAATCCGGCCCGTGCGTTCGGTCCGGAGCTCGTGGCCAACGACTGGGACGACTTCTGGATCTGGTACGTCGGCCCGCTCGCCGGCGGCGCGATCGCGGCGCTGCTCTACGACGAGGTCTACATGCGCCGCGCCGGCCCGGTCCCGGTAGGGCCGCCCGAGACGGGCGTCGAGGAGCCGGGCGCCGGCATGGCGGCGACCGAGGTGCGCGTCGGCGAGACGCCGCCTCCGCAGCCGCCGGCCTAGCAGTCACGTCCTTCAGGCGAGCCTCGCTACAATCGACCCCGCGGCGCATTCGTCTAGTGGCCTAGGACACCGCCCTCTCACGGCGGCGGCACGGGTTCGAATCCCGTATGCGCCTTACGGGTCTTCTTGGGTAGACCGGTTTCGCTTAACCATGCGGGTGAGGCGAGCGAGGGAGGCGGCGAAACGCGAAATGGTTCTACCACCGGGACCGGTTCGCTTCGGTCCGATTTCCCTTAGGAGATCGCCCGACAGACCCGACGGTTTAGAAGCGTCCTGGAGGAAGGACGGCTTTGAGCGGGCCGTACTTGTCGTCCGGGTTACCCGAGCCGCCAAGAGCGTCAACGCTCCAGAGGAACAGAAGAGCTCCGCCGACAAGTACGACCACGAGAAGCCATGTGGGGACGCTCGGGTATCCCTGGCGCGGGCGGTACGGCCAGAACACGAACCTGAGTATGCCGGCCAAAGGCCTTCGGCTCGCCGCCCGAGCCCTTGAGCTTCCAGCAGCCTGCGGAAGGCTCGGACTCGCTCGGTGGACAAAATGGGCCGATCTATGGCGCGGGCCGTCGAAGCTGGCCCCGGATCGCGCTAACGACAGTCTGAGAGCGGCGATCTGCCGTCCGTGGCGCTCATCGGCGCGAGGCATGCAATCACGTTCCCTTTCGCGTCCAAGCCTGCTACCGACTTGAGGAAGAACGAGTTCGGTGACGGCTGAACGTTCGAGGGCAGCGGTGTCGCGAAGAACCGGATGCGCTGGAGCGGCTCCCGCGCGGCGAACGTGGGCACGCGAAGGACCTCGCCGTTGGTGAAGCGGACTTCGACTGCTGTCGCCTTGCTAGTCACAGGGCCCGCGATGTAGGCGGGTAGCTGCTTGGAGGCGGCGGCGCCCATGAAGGTGATCGTCATCGCGGACGTCTTCGTCACAGGCATTGATTCGATGCCCAAGACACTGCCGCAGGACGTAGCGCCGCCCTCGCCAAGATCGGTTGAGCCTCTGGGGGTCACGGAGAAGCAGAGTTCGCCCCTCGGAGACGGCCACGCGGTCAGTTGCCACGGGTGCCCGTTCCACTCTCCTTGCTTGACGACGCCGGGCGCTAGCTTCGGCTTCGGGTTGCTGCCGGACTTCAGGAACCACCAGTCGTTCGCCACACCGACGGCCGCAAGCGGCACCAGTACTGCGGCTAGCACGGCGACGGAAACCACGAGGCGGCGCTTCGTGACGAAATGGGCAGGGGATCGGTCTGGGGCGCGTTCCACGACTTTGCCAGAGTCATTCTGGTCGATGAACGGCGAACTGATGATGCTTCAAGCGCAGCCGGTCGCTCCCGCCTCGGCTCGAACGCGGGCCGGGTAGTGGGAAGCGCCATGGCGTTCGGCTCGCCACCCGGCCCGACGTCTTCGTCCGTGGCCGTTCGTACGATCGACCGCAATGCCCGCCGACGCCGACTCGGCCCCCGAAGAACCGGAGGCGCTACTGACGCCTGAGCAGAGGGCGAAAGCCGAGTCGCTGATTGAGGCGATGGAGGCGGCGCACGCGCCAGGCCGAGACGTTCGCGTGGGCAGTGCCAGGGCTCGCCCTCACCTCACAGGCGCTGCTGCTTACCGTGGCCTTCAATCCCGACGCGAGCGACTCCGGCCGTGCGGCTGCAGCCTTCTCGGCGACGGCGATCTTGCTGGCAGCACTTCACTTCTTGGGCAAGCACTCGTTCAACATTTGACCTCTACGAAGCCGTCATCGACGCCGAGCGCGAGAAGCTCAGCCTCGGCCGCGTGTCGAAGCGGTTCCTGCTGGAGATGCGTGAGTCGCTCCCGGCCGACTCAAACCTGCGCCTCCGCGAATGGAAGGGCATCGAGAGGAAGCGACCGCCTGACCCTCGGCGACTTCGGCGACCGCGCCTGTGGCTCTACCGAGCATGGGCCTTCGGGATACGTAACCCGCTAGCGTGCACGTCAAGGCGGTCACCCTATGGGCGCTCGTGCTTGGGGTCCTGGCTGTCGTCGATGTCGTCGTGCTCGTCGATGCGCTGAGGGACTGGCTCTTCTAACAGGAAGAGGACTAGATCTACGAGGGGCGGCAAGCGGTTCGAGCTGCTCTCTCTACGCTGAAGCCCCGCTCGTTCGTCTGCGGCCCACGTGTGTCATGCTCGCCAGTCCGTGAACCAGTCAGAGGACGAAAACTTCGAGGTCGAGCGCGGCCCGCTCTTCACGGCGGGTGTGCTCCTTCTCGTCTACGGACTCCTTCGGCGCAGAGGGCTCGCGATCGCAGCAGGGCTCGGCGCGATCTGGATCGATCAACGTTCAGAGTTCGGGCGTGCCCTGAACAAGCGCTTCGAGAGCGCGCTGAAGAAGCAGATCAAGGCGCATGCTCACTCAGCGCCGGACGCAAGTCGTGGCGATGAACCGGTTGATGACGTCGGGGCGCGCGCCGAGTGGGGCGCTCCCGGTCGACCTCAGTGATTGCGCCAGCGCTCGAAGATGAACCTCTGCCGGTTGCGGTACGAGACGTGCTAGTGGTCAAGCCCGCCTAGCCTCGTTAGGCGCTCCGTTGCTCGCTGTGGCACGATCCGCGACCGTGGATACGAGTCGGATCGCAGCATTTTCGGTCTTAGCTGATCTTCCTGCAGCGGAGCTCGACGAGCTTGCGGCCGCGATGAGCGAGGTCGGGGTTGAGGCGGGTGCCACGGTCATCGCGCTCGACGACTACGGAACCGCCATCTACTTCATCGAACAGGGAGAGGCCGATGTCCTGACCGACGGTGGCGAGTCGACCCAGACTCTCGGCCCCGGCGACACGCTCGGCGAGATTGCGCTCCTCGTTACGGGACAGCGGACGGCCACCGTCGTGGCGCGTACGCCGATGCGGCTCCTCTCGCTCTCCGGTCAGGACTTCGAGCGCATCCGAGCGCGTGTACCTGAGCTCGAACGCTCGCTGCGCCGCCTCGGCCTCGAGCGCGCCAGTCGGTAGACGTACCGACCTGGTCGAACCCGACCTGCTGAGCGAGTGTGAGACTTGGCGTTCCTGGGCGGCCCGCCGGCAAGCGGATCACTTCGGCGAGGCCACAGATGATTCCGACCGGGTCGCTCGTCTCCGAATGACCTCTAGTCTTTGCGCCTTGGCGCTCCCCGTCTCCTTGCGGTCTCCGCACGCGCGACGCACGGCCGCGGGCCTCGCGTGCGTGGCAGCGCTGGCCGGCTGCGGCGGCAACGGCGGCGGCTCGTCGACGCGCTACGACACGGCCGCGACGACCGAGTGCCTCAACGGGCTCCCGCAAACCATCGTGGCTCCCGGGGAGCCGGTCGCGTCGGGCGAGCTCGTCGCGGTCTTCTTCCAGACGCAGACGACCGGCGTCACGGTCTTCATCGGCAAGGACGAGGCCGCCGCGAAGCAGGAGTACGAGAAGCGCTCGCGGTTCCTCCAGAACCAGCCGGGCCTCCTCGCGCAGGTGCTCCAACAGCGCAACAACGCCCTGCTCACCTGGGACCGCCCTGCCAGCGAGAAGCTGCGCAACACCGTGCTCGACTGCCTACGCGAGGCGCCGGCCTAGCCGAGCTCGACGACCTGCCTGATCGTCCCGGCGCGCTGGTGCCGCGCCTCGATCCCGAGCTGACCGCCTTGCGGCGCCTCGATCACCCACTCGACCTTGGCGAGGTCGCCCGTGGCGTCTTCCGTCCCCCACCAGAGGGCGCTGCGCTTGTGGACCCTGCCCTCGAGCTGTCCCGCCTCGACCTTCGGCTCGCCCGAGACGAGCCTCGCGCCTTCGGGCAGCGTCAGCTCGACCTCGAGCGGCCGCACCGCCTTGCGCTCGAGCGCCTTCTCGGTCACGTTAGTCGGCAGCCAGCCCGTGTTCTGCAGCACGATCCGCACGCGATAAACGCCTTGCCCGACCGGCTCCACGTCGAGGGCCTGCAGCTCGAGCCGAGGCGACACGAGCAGGTGGAAGAGCGCGAGATCGGCATGCGGGTCGACCTCCCGCTGCAGGAACTTCGGCGGCACGTTCGCCCAGCAGTACATGACGTCCCAGCCCCCGAGCTCGACCTCGCCGAGCTGCTCGTGCTGGAACGGGTACCAGTCGATGTAACCGCGCCCCTCGAGCTCGCGGTCGCTCCACTCGAGCAGCTTGAGGTCGTCCTCCGGCTCGTGGTCGCGGATCCACTCGATGAAGAGGAAGTCCTCGATTCCGGCCTCGCGCTGCGGGCTCCAGAACTCGGTCGTCCACGAGAAGACGCCGAGGTGGTCGTAGAACCAGTCGTGAGCCGAGCCCTTGATCGTCTGCTTCGGCTCGTACTTGAACTCGTGGAAGACCGAGACGGCCGGGTAGCCGGTCAGCTTCGTCGCCTCGGCGCCGATCAGCTTGTACGCGCGTAGGTCTCCGGTCGGGTAGTGGTCGTCGTCGTAGCCGCCGTACGGCCGCAGGTGGACTCCGGAGAACGTGTGGTAGGCGATGTGCCCGGTGATGTTCGGCCGGTCGACGACCGCCTGCACCATCGCCCGCGTCTCGGGCTCGGAGACCGGGAACGGGCCGGCGCCCGACTGCGCGCCTTCCGGCGCCCACTCCATCGGGAAGTTCCGGTTCAGGTCGAGGCCCTCGAGCGGCGGCGCGATCTTGACCGTCACCCCGTCGAAGTTGCGAATCGTCCCCTCCCAGAGCAGCCGGTAGAACTCGCCGTCCTCGGGCGGCTCGTCGGGCTCGCGGCGGATCATCATCCGCGGCTCCTCGGGGTGCGGCTTCCATGCCCCGTTCGGGTCGCGCTTACGCATCATCAGGATGCGGCCGTCGCCGTCGAGATCCTCCTCGTGCAACCCGTCCTGCTCGTCGAGCCGCGGATACGGCCGCACGCTCGAGCGCACGAAGTGCGGGCGCTCGGCGAGTGCCTGCTCGGCCCCGTCCGGATTCAGGCGCGGAATGACGTAGAAGGCACGCGTGTCGAGGCAGCGCGTGACCTTCGCATCGCTTCCGTAGCCCGACAGCAGCCGCTGCATGAGGTTCAAGGCAGCCGTACAGCCCGTGACCTCGATCGCGTGGATGTTCGCCTCGATCAGGAACGCGGGCTTGTCGAGGTCCGCGCCGGTGTCGAAGTTCGTCAGCGTCACGAGCCAGATGTCGCGGTCCTCGTACGAGCGCCCGAGCGACTCGACGCGACAGAGACCCGGGTGCTCCTGCCCGAACGCCTGAAGCAGCTCAGTCAGCTCGTCGTACCGGTAGAAGCGGTCGAAGCTGACCGCAGGCACCTGCGTCAAGGCTCCGCTTGCGGTGCCGCCTTCAGGACGTGCGAGCTCTGCTCGCTCGTCCGTCTGAAATGACCGGTCGATCCCTTTGCATTCAAACCGAACGTTCTAGGCCCCCAGCTCGTTCAGCAGCGGCCGGGTGTCGAGCGGGTCGTAACCGAGCCGGCCGGCGATCTCCTCGCTCGATGGCTTCGTCCCCTCGAGGAAGAGCGCCCGCAGCCGGTCGCCCGTCTCCGGTGAGCGCCACCAGTCCTCGCCCACCTCGCGCCCGAGGTGCTCGCGGAGCTGCGCCGAGCGGATCCACGCCCGCAGGTAGTCGGCCGAGTAGAAGCCGGCGTCCATGTCGGCGAGGAACGCGTCCGTCCTGTAGCTGACGCCCGTCGCGTTGGACAGCCGCTCCGAGTAGCCCTCGGAGGTGCCGCCGTCCTCGCGGAAGCGCTCCCAGAAGTCGAGCTCGAACGCGAGCTTGGCCGCGTAGCGCCGGAAGAGAAGCGCCTCGAGGAAGGTCGTTGCATCCGCGTTCTGCTGCGCCTCGTCGTCCGAGAGCCCGAAGTGCTCCGCGTGCCAGCCCGGCTCGCGCGAGATCGCCTCGAAGATGTACGAGAAGATCTCGGTCAGCGCGTGGTCGCGCGCGAGGTTGCGGAAGGTGTACGGCAGCTCCGGGTCGCAGCCGGCGAAGTGGAGCGCGTGACCGGCCTCGTGGAGGAAGGCCTGGTAGTCGTGGAGCCCGCCCTGGGCGCGAGTGATCAGGTGGACGACGTTCGGGGCGTCGGAGGCGATCACACAGGCGCGCGGCGACTTCTGCGGCCGGTCCTCGACGTCGAGGTGGATCTTTGAGTCGTTCGCGAGGTCGAAGCCGAGCTGGGTCAGCGTGTCGAGGCAGACGTCGACCGCCCGCTCCTTCGTGTACGTCTCCGCGAGCGGCGACAGGCGCCGCAGGTACGAGACGTGGTACGAGGTCGGGATCTCGTCGCGCTCGGGGCCGAGGAGCCGCTCAAACCAGTGATCGCGGAGCTTGGTGTAGGCCGCGGTCGACTGCTCACTCGTCGTCGCGAGCACGCCGGCCAGGTCACGGAGCGAGATGCCCTTCTCCTCCTCGCTGCGCGCTACGGGGTCGTCGATGCGCGAGAGGTCGGCAGCGAGCTCCTCTTCCGAGCGCAGGAGGTCGCGCCGGTCCTCGTTGAAGCCCGCTGATGCGTCGCCGTGGATGCGCCCGAGCGCCTCGCGGTCGGCGTACTCCCTGAGCACGGCGAGCTTCGCCTGGGCGGTGCGCAGTGGTAGCTCGTCACCGCGGAAGTCGACCCGCGCGGCGAGGATCGCGTTCTCGAGCTCGTCCTGCCGCTCGGACAGCTCGGCGGCCACGACGCCCGACTCGCACTCCTTGCGCAGGCGGTAGATCCGCTCGCGCTCGTCGCCGTTCGCGTCGTCCTCGGCCGTCCTGAGCGCATCGAGCTGGTCGCGGCTGAAGTGATCCGTGTAGCGGGCCACGATCGCGGCCTGCTCCGAGACCTCCTTCTCGCCCACGCGCACGGCGCGGCCCTCCTCGGCGCGCTCGAAGAGGTAGCTGCGTAGACGCTCCTCGTACTCGGCGGGGCTGCGGACGACGGCGACACTCATCGCAGCGCAATGTACACGGGCGACGGCGTGCTGCTCTAGCGCAGGTTGGTGCCGGCGCCTCCAGTGGCGAGCTTCCGCACCGCGTTCGAGAGCTCGTCGAGCTGGAACGGCTTGCGGATGAAACCGGCCACGCCCTCGGGCTGCGGCGGGTCGACCTCGGAGGTGCCGCTCAGCAGGCACACGGCCACGTGCGGGTGCTCATCGCGGAGGACGGGCAGCAGGTCGAAGCCGTTCCGGTCGCCCACGTGGAGGTCGAGCAGGAGCACGTCCACGTGCTCCTCGGCGAGGAGATTCTCGGCGCGGGAGATCGTCCCGGCCTCCAGCACGCGGTAGCTCTCGAGCTCGAGGTTCACCCGGCAGAGCATGCGGAGCGATGGGTCGTCCTCGACGACGAGAACCGTCGAAACCTCGTGCTCAGGAGAACCATTGGCTGCTGGTCGCATCACAGGCGCACTCAGAGACCAGACGGCAAATGCCCCCCGAAGCTTGCCCCCTGTTCGGGTAAAAACCCGCTCTTTGCGGGCATTTCCCATTCCCACGCCGTATCCGGACGAGCTACTCACGCGTTTTCCGGGTTAGAAATGGTAAATGACGAGGCCTGGGAGCCACTCGCGGTGAGCCTGCGCTCGTCCGTCGACCTGCTCCGGCCGACTGCGAGCTTCCGCCGCCGTGCCTGGCGCGAGTTTCAGCGCGCGCTCGATCCTTTGGGCCCCGCCAAGGCACTGCCCTCGGCAGTGCCGCCCTCAGACCAGGCGGGCTGAGCCCGCATGGGCCGTCCGAAATGACCGGTCGAGCCGTTCCGATGCAACCAGAACGGATCTAGGCGTTCCCGCGTGCACGACTGAGCCGCTCGAGTGTCCGCTCGCGGCCGAGCAGCTCGATGCTCTCGAAGAGGCCCGGTGAGACGCGCGAGCCGGTCACCGCCACGCGGATCGGCTGGAACGCATCCCGCGGCTTCAGCTCCAGCCGCTCCGCGAGGTCGCGCAGCGCCTGCTCGATCGGCTCCGCGGCAAACGGGTCGACGTCCGCCAGCGCCCGCTCGGCCTCCTCGAGCACAGGC
>JBKPFP010000142.1:0-18756 GCA_046744435.1 Actinomycetota bacterium
CCGATGAAGAAGACGCGGAGCGAGTTCATGTCAGCGACAGAGTCGCCTTCTCGCGCGCCAGCCTCTCGAAGTAGCGCAGGAAGAAGTGCCCGATCACGAGGTACACGACGCCGAGCCCCGCGGACATCGCGACGGCGAGCCCAGGATTCCCGCCGAGGGCAGACTCCCGTAGGGCCTTGACGCCCCAGGTCGGCGCCAGCACCCACGACAGCGGACGCGTCCAGCCGGGCAGGAGGGCGAGGCCGGTGAGCAGACCGGTGACGAGCCAGACCGGGTACTCGAGAAGGTTCGAGAGCGCGTTGGCGTTGCGATAGAGGACGAAGGTCGAGGCGAGCACGAGGCCGAGCAGGCCGAGCGCGAGCACCGCCACCGGCAGCGAGACGATGAACCATGCCGGGTGGGCGAGCTCGAGGGGAACGTCGAAGAACAGCCAGCCCCAGAGGAGCGTCGACGTGAGCGAGTAGAGCCCGACCGTCGCCGTCGCGATCGTCAGCGGGAGGATGACCCAGATGAACGCGGGCGGCACCGCGATCAAGTACTCGAGCGTGCCCTGCCAGCGCTGCCACTGGATGGCGCCGCCCGAGCCGAACAAGACGGCCGACCAGATGCCCATCATCCCGGCCCCGATCGCGACGAAGAGGAGCGAGCCCGGCCGCGCGCCCGCCTCGAACATGAAGTACGCGATCGAGGCGAAGATCACCGGCGAGATGATCGAGACGATGATGAAGAACCCGGAGAGGGTCAGGGTCTTCAGGTAGAAGGCCCAGCCTGCGTAGACGAGTCGCGCCAGCTTCATGCGATCTGCAGGGAGGCGCGCTTGCGGCTCTCCTGCTCCATGAGTCGTAGCAGCAAGTAGCCGACGGCGGTGTAGGCGAAGCCGATCACCGCCTCGGTGGCCAGGAGCCCGCTCACCTCGCCGAGCGATGCGCCGTCGGCGACTCGCCGCGCCGCTTCGATTCCGTGCGTGAGCGGCACGCGCTCCGAGATCGCCTGCATCCATCCGGGCAAGGTCTCGATGGCCACGTTCGCCCCGGTGAAGACGAGCAGCAGTCCGAAGATGACGTTGTTCAGCACGGCGGTCTCCCGGACGCGCAGGCCGATCCCGGCGCAGACGAGCCCCAGGCCCGTGCAGGAGAAGGTCGAGACGAAGATGACGACCGCGATGGGCCCCCAGGCGGACGGTGGGATGTCGATCTGGAGCAGAACGCCGGCGACGAGCAACGAGAAGGCCGAGACGAACATCGCATTCACGATCACGGGCAGCGCCCGGCCGAGGAAGAGCGGCAGTCGGCCGGCTGGGCTGACCAGGATGTACGACAGCGTCTGCTGCTGGCGCTCCCCTGCGATCGCGTGGGTCATGGCGAAGAGGCACGGGATCGACGCGTATTGGACGGCGTTCCCGATGACGTAGAACTCGTCCGACTCGACGCCGGCGCTCCGGCCGATGTAGACGAACAGGAGGATCTGGAAGATTGGCGTGACGACGAGGCTCGGGATGAAGATCCAGGGCGAGAGCCAGTTGATCAGCCCGCGGTAAGCGGTCAGGCCGCCGATGAAGAAGATGCGAAGCGGAACCGTCACGAGAGCGAGAGGCTCGCGCGTGCGCGGGCAGCGCGCAGCACGCTGTCGGTGACCAGGATTCCTAATCCGACGTAGGCCGCTCCCAGGACGAAGCACATCCCTACTTCGGGGAGCGGAGAGCCGCCGGAGGCCGACTCGCGGATCGCCCGCATGCCCCACGTGGGAGCGAGCGCCCACGAGATCGGGCGCGTCCAGTCCGGCAGCAGCGTCAGCGGAACCAGGAACCCGCAGACCAGCCAGACCGGGTACTCCGACATCGCGCCGAGTGCCCACGCATGGCGGTATCTCGCAAACGCGACGGCGATCAGGAAGCCGAGCGCGCCGATCGACAGGACCGTCGCCGGGATAGCGGCGGCCATGAGCAGCGGCTCCTCGATCGTGAGGTCGATGCCGAACACGAACCGGCCCCAGAGGAGCGTGGTCGCCATGCAGTAGACGCCGATCGCGGAGGTCGCGAACGCCAGCGGCAGGAGGACGAGCGAGAAGTGCGCCGGCGCAGCCACGAGCAGCTCCAGCGTGCCGAACCAGCGCTCACGCTGGAGCGCGGACCCGGCGGAGACGCTCGTCGCCGTCCAGATTCCCATGACTGCGGCTCCGAGCGACGCGTAGACCAGCGCGTCGGGCTCCCCGCCCGCTCGGAACATGAAGAAGGCGACGGTGGCGAAGAAGAGCGGCCAGGCGATCGCGAGGAAACTGTCGAACGACGAGCGCGAGAGCATCTTCAGGTGGAAGAACCAGCCGAGCGCGAGCAGCCGCAGCGTCCGGCTCACGCCCGCTCCAGCGTGGCGTGCTTGCGGCCCTGCCACTCGAACACGCGCAGCAGCGCATAGCCCCCCACCAGGTAGCAGAGGCCGATCAGCACCTCGGTGCCCAGCGTGTCGGTCACGCTCGCAAACGAGGCTCCGTCCGCCAGCTCCCGCGCAGCCGCGATCGCGTGCGTGAAGGGCAAGTACTGCGAGATCGTGCTCATCCAGTTCGGCAGCTCGCCGAGCGGCACGTTCGCGCCCGTGAAGATGAGCAGGAAGCCGAAGATGACGTTCGAGAGCACGGCGTTCTCGCGCACGCGGAGCGAGACGGCTGCGTTGATCAGGCCGAGCCCGGTGCAGGAGAAGGCGGCGATCGCGATCGTGACGGCGAGCCCGGGGATCGAGCTCGCGGGGAGGTCGACGCCGAGGATCAGGCAGCCCGCGGTCAAGGAGAAGGCCGAGACGAACGCGGCGTTCCCGATCACCGGCAGCGCCCGTCCGAAGAAGAGCGGAATGCGGCTCGCCGGGCTGACGAGGATCGCGCTGAGCGTGTTCTGAAAGCGCTCGCCGCTGATCAGCTGCGACATCGCGAACAGGCACGGGATCGCCGCGTACTGCAGGGCGTTCCCGATCACGTAGAACTTGTCCGACTCGAGTCCCGCCGAGCGGCCTATGTAGGCGAAGAGAAGGATCTGGAAGATCGGCGCGACGACGAGGCTCGGGATGTAGATCGTCGGCGAGAGCCAGTAGAAGAGCGCCCGGTAGCTCGTGAGCCCGCCGACGAAGAAGAGGCGGACCGCGGCGGTCACGTCAGCGAGAGCGCGGCACGCCTTCGCGCAGCATCGAGGACGCGGTTGGTGACGAGGACGCCGAGCGTGACGTACGCCGCCCCGAGCGCGGCGCAGACGAGGAGGTCGTCGAGCGGGTCACCGCCGAGCGCCGACTCGCGGATCGCGTTCATGCCCCAGGTCGGAGCGAGCGCCCACGAGATGGGCCGCACCCACTCGGGGAAGAACGCGAGCGGCACGAGAAAGCCGCAGATCAGCCAGACGGGGTACTCGAACAGGTTGCCGAGCGCCCAGGCAGCCCGAAAGCGCACGAAGCAGACCGCGAACAGGAAGCCGAGGGCGCCGAACGTAAGCACCGTCACGGGGATCGAGAAGGTGAAGAGCAGGGGGTGCACGATCGAGATGTCGATGCCGAAGAGCAGCCAGCCCCAGAGCAGCGTGGCGACGAGGCAGTAGATCCCGATCGTCGCCATCGAGAGCGTGATCGGGAGCAGGATCAGCGCGAAGTGGGGCGGCGTGGCGACGAGCGACTCGAGCGTGCCGTGCCAGCGCTCGCGCTGCATCGCCGCGCCGGCCGTGGTCGAGGTTGCCGACCACATGCCCATGCCCGCCGCGCCCAGCGACGCGTAGAGCAGCGTGCGCGGGCTGTCCCCGGCGCGGAAGACGAAGAAGGCGACCGTCGCGAAGAAGAGCGGGTAGACGACCTGGCCGATCCCGTCAAAGGCCGACCGCGAGACCATCTTGAAGTGGAACAGCCAGCCGACGCCAAGTAGGCGTAGAACTCTCACGCCACTTGCCGCGTTCGGCTCCCGCCCGGCGAAGCCGGGCTCCGCCGTCGTCCCAGAGGCGTGAGCGAGCTCATTCCTCGGTGACGAGCGCGACGTACGCGTCCTCGAGCGTCGGCTCGCGGTGCGAGACGCGTCCGACACTCGCGCCGTCGAGGTGCCCGAGGATCGTCGCCGTGAGCTGCGTGTCGGCCCGCGTCTGCACGCTCAGCACCTGCGCCTGCTCGCGCTCCTCGGTCCAGACGGCGAGCACCCCTTCGAGCTCGCGCAGCCGCTCGACAGTCTCCTCCGGCACGCCGTAGACCTCGACCTCGGTCACGCTGCCGGATTCGACCCGGCTCTTCAGCTGCCCCGGGGTGCCCTCGGCGACGATCTTGCCCTTCGTGATCACCGCGATGCGGTCGCAGAGCGCGTCGGCCTCGAACATGTAGTGCGTCGTCAGCAGGATCGTCTTGCCCGCTTCGGTGAGCGAGGCGATCGTCGCCCGCAGCTCGCGCGCGCCGACCGGGTCGAGCCCGATCGTCGGCTCGTCGAGGAAGACGACCTCGGGGTCGTGCAGCAGGCCGCGGGCGATGTGGAGGCGCTGCTTCATGCCGCGGGAGTAGCCCTCCGCGCGCTCGTGCTCCCGGCCCTTGAGGCCGACGAGCTCGAGCAGCTCCTCGATGCGCGGCTTCTGCTCGCGGCCCGGGACGCCGTAGAGCTCGGCGAAGTAGCGCAGGTTGTCGTAGCCGGAGAGCCGCTCGTAGACGCCGCGCTCGCCGCCGAAGACGTAGCCGATGCGTTTGCGCACCTCGCGGGCGTCCTTGACGACGTCGTAGCCGAGGACGGTGGCTGTGCCCGAGGTCGGGATCAGGAGCGTGATCAGCATCTTGATCGTCGTCGTCTTACCGGCCCCGTTCGGGCCGAGCAGCCCGAAGAGCTCGCCCTTCTCGATCGCGAAGCTGACGCCGCGGACGGCCTCGATCTCCTTCGCGCGGCGGCGAATCGTGCCTGTGTACGTGCGGTACGTCCGGTGGAGGTCCTGCGCCTCGACGACGGCCATGCCGAGACACTAGCGCGAGGCTTTGCCGAACCCTCCTCCGCCGGGGGTCTCGATGCGGACGACGTCGCCCGCGTCGAGCCGCTGAGTCACCTTGGCGGGCAGCTCGCTGTCGTTGCGGAGATTGCGCCCGGGCTCGCCGTCGCCGCCCCCGGCCGCGCCCCGCGGCGCGTGCCTGCGCCGCTCGGCGATGACCGAGAGGCGGCAGGGCTCGAGCACCTTGAGCTCGCGCACGATCCCGTCGCCGCCTCGGTGCCGGCCCTCGCCGCCGGAACCGAGCCGCAGCGCATGCCGGCGCACGCGCAGCGGATAGGCGAGCTCGAGCGCCTCGGTCGGCGTCGAGAGGGTGTTCGACATCGTCACGTGCACGGCCGAGGGCCCGTCCGCGTCCGGGCAGGCGCCCTGGCCGCCGCCGAGCGTCTCGTAGTACGTGAAGCGCTCGTTGCCGAACGTGAGGTTGTTCATCGTGCCCTGGCCCTGGGCCGGGACCGGCAGCGCATGGCCGAGGGCGAGGAGGCAAACGTCGACGAGGCGGCACGAGGTCTCGACGTTGCCGGCTGCGACGGCGGCCGGCGGCCGCGCGTTGACGAGCGAGCTCTCGGGCGCTCGAACGGTCACCGGCGCATAGGCGCCGCCGGACGCGGGCAGGTCCGGATCGGTCAGGCAGCGGACGACGAAGTAGCACGCCGAGCGGGTGACGGCTAGGGGGCAGTTCAGGTTGCCGTCGTGTTGTGGCGCGGTGCCCGCGAAGTCGAAGTCGATCTCGTCCCCGGCGACGGTGACGGCAACACCAAGCTCCAGGTCGCCGTTCGGTGCCTCGAGCACGTCGACCGCCTCGTAGCGGCCGTCGGGTAGCCGGGCCAGGCCGGCGCGGACGATGCGCTCGGAGTGGGCGAGGAGCTCCTCCATCGCGGCGCCGACCTGGTCGCGGCCCCGGCGTGCGCAGAGCTCTGCCATGCGCCGCTCGGCCAGGTGATGGGCCGCCAGCTGGGCGCGAAGGTCGCCGCGGCGCTCGTCCGGGTTGCGCGTGCGGGCGACGAAGTCGGCCACGAAGCGGTCGTCGAGGTGGGTCGGCGGGATGACCACGCCCTCGTCGGCGAGCGTGCGCGAGTCGGCGGGCATGCTCCCTGGCTCGCGGCCGCCGACGTCTGCGTGGTGCGCGCGTGTGACCGCGAAGCCCTGGTCGGTGCGCGAGACCATGGTCAGGTCGGGGAGGTGCGTGCCGCCGGCGTAGGGGTCGTTGAGGACGTAGACGTCGTCCGGGCCGGGCTCGTGCCGCATGACCGCCGCCACGGCGTCGGGCATCGCGCCGAGGTGGACGGGGATGTGCTCTGCCTGGGCGACCATGCGCCCGCGTTCGTCGAAGAGCGCTGTCGAGCAGTCGCGCCGCTCCTTGATGTTCGCCGAGAAGGCCGAGCGGATGAGCACCGCGCCCATCTCGTCGGCAATCGACCGCAGCGCGCTGCCGAGAACTTGGAGCTCAATGTTCACGCGCGCGTCACCATCCAGATGCGACCATCCCTAACCCCCACCCACCCAGGGGGGATCCAGGCCGTGGCGCCGTCCAGCTCGAGCACGTGCGGGCCGGACACCTCACGATGCTCGCTCGCCTCGAGCTCGATCTCGGGGCCCGGCCGGATCTCGGCGGTGCGAACGGCCACGAGCTCGACCGGCCGGTCGCGATCGGCGTAGCCGTAGCGCTCCTCGTGGGCGCGGTGAAAGGTCTCGGCGACGTCCGGCCCGAGTGGAACCGTGAGCTCGAAGGACTGGCCCGCGTAACGCAGGTCCGCCTCACCCTCCGCCGGCAGCTCCCCGGCCTCCGAGAGCGGGACCACGTACGAGCGCACGCGGTCCCGGCGCTCCTCGCTCGCTGCTAGCCCGACCGCCGAGAGCACCCCGGCCGCCTCGGGCACGATCACGGTCGCGATCTCGAGCTCCTCGGCCAGCTCGCACGCGTGCAGCGGGCCCGCGCCGCCGAACGCCACGAGAGCGAACTCGCGCGGATCGTGGCCGCGCTCGACGGAGACGACCCGGAGCGCGCGGAGCATCTCGGAATTGACGACGGCGACGACGTCCTTGGGATCGATCCGGCCAATGGCGCGCTCGGCAGCGGCGCGATCGAGCTCGATCCCGCCTGCGAGAGCGCCGGGCAAGCGCCCGAGCAGCAGGTTCGCGTCGGTAACCGTCGGCTCGGATCCGCCCCTCCCGTAGCAGGCCGGGCCGGGCTCGGCACCCGCGCTCTCGGGGCCGACGTGGAGCGCGCCGCCCGCGTCGATCCGGGCGATCGAGCCCCCGCCGGCGCCGACGGTGTGCAGGTCGACGCTCGGCAGCCGCACCGGCAGGCCCGCGACCGAGCGCTCGGCGCTCCGCTCGGCTGCCCCGCCCGCGATCAGGCACACGTCCGTCGAGGTGCCGCCCATGTCGAGCGAGATCGCGTTCTCGACCCCGGCGAGCCTTGCAGCCAAGGCCGCACCGATCACGCCCGCGGCCGGGCCGGAGACGAGCGCCCAGGACGGGTGGGCCGCGGCTTCTTCTAGCGTCGCCACGCCGCCCGAGGAGCGCATTACGAGCGGCTCGGGCAATCCCGCTGCCGCGCAGGAAGCCGCGAGTGCCCGCAGGTAGCGGGCGAGCACCGGCCCGAGGTAGGCGTCCACGGCCGTCGTCGACGCGCGCTCATACTCCCGGAACTCGGGCGCGACCTCGTGCGAAGCGACGACGTGCGCTCCGGGCAGCCGCCGGCGCAGCTCCGCGGCGACGGCGCGTTCGTGGGCGTCGTCGCGGAAGGCGAAGAGCAGGCAGACGGCGACTGCCTCCGCATCGAGCTCGGGCAGCGACTCGAGGTCGAGCGGCTCGACAACGCCTTCGGGGCCCATCCGCTCGTGCACTCCGTACGAGCGCTCGAGCGGCACGAGCGGCTCGGGGTGGTGCGCGCAGAGCCGGTAGAGGTGCGCGCGGGTCTGCCGGCGCAGATGCAGGAGATGCTCGAAGCCGGCCGTGGTCACGAACGCAGTGCGCGCGCCCTTCCGCTCGAGCAAGGCGTTCGTGGCGACCGTCGTCCCGTGCGTGAAGCGCTCGACGTCGCACGCCCTGAGGGCGAGCGCCGCGGCGACGACCGACTCGTCCTGGCTCGCCGCCGTCGGGAGCTTGGCCGTCGTGAGCCGCCCCCCGTCGACCAGTACCGCATCAGTGAACGTGCCCCCGACGTCGACTCCGAGCACCTTCACGAGCGCGATGATCTCGCGCCCGCCTCCGGAAGTCGAGCGGCCCGGCTGACGTTGAAATAGGCAGACTCCCGTGCCTGCTGAGACGGAATTCCGGCTCGTCGGCGCCGGCGGCGAGCCCGTCGACTTCCGACGCACGATCGCCTCGCACGGCGTCGCCGACCTCCCTCCGAACCGCATCGACGAGGAGGCCTGGACGCTCGAGCTGACCCTGCCGGTGGACGGGGCGGCCCCGAAGACCGTGCTCGTCTCGGCCGGCCGGAACGGCTACGGCCGGATGGAGGTGGTTGGAGCACGTGCCGGCGCAGCGCAGCAGCCGCGCCTGCTCGAGGCGGTCGCCCACGTGCTGCGCCTGGACGAGGACCTGTCGCCGTTCTACGAGGTCGCCGCCGCGGATCCGGACCTCTCCTGGGTCACCGCAGGCGCCGGCCGCATGCTGCGGAGCCCGACCGTCTTCGAAGACGTCGTCAAGACGATCTGCACGACGAACACGGTTTGGTCGGCGACCGTGCGCATGGTGACCGCACTCGTCGAGCACCTCGGGCGACCGGCTGCGGGCGCACCCCTCGGCCCGTTCGGCCGCGCATTCCCCACACCTGAGGCGATGGCCGAGGCAGGGGAGGACTTCTACCGCGACGTCGTCCGGGCCGGCTACCGCGGCGCGTACCTGCGGTCGCTCGCCGCCTCGGTCGCCGGCGGTGAGCTCGACCTCGAGGAGCTCGCGCGCGCCGACGCGGAGGAGCTGCCCGACGACGAAGTCGCCGCCCGGCTGCTCGCGCTGCCCGGAGTGGGGCCGTACGCGACCGCGCACATCATGATGCTGCTCGGGCGCTACTCGAGGCTGATCCTCGACTCCTGGTCGCGGCCCAAGTACCTCCGTGTGGCCGGCGCGAGGCGGGCCAAGGACACGACCATCGAGCGCCGCTTCCGCCACTACGGCCCCTACGCGGGGCTTGCCTTCTGGCTCTACATCACCCGCGACTGGGTTGACGACGAGGCGTAGCTACGCCGACGGGGCACGAGCGGTCGCGCCGCTGGCCCTCGCGGCGTCCACCTTCGGCGCCGCCTTCGGAGTGCTCGCCGAGACGGCCGGCATGGGCACGCTCGCGCCGATCGTCATGTCCGCGACCACCTTTGCGGGCGCGGCCCAGTTCGCCGCCGCCTCGGTGCTGGACGAGGGCGGCAGCGTCCTCGCCGCGGTGGCCGCGGCCGTGCTGCTGAACGCGCGCTACGCGGCGATCAGCCTCGCCGTGGCCCCGGACTTTCGGGGCGGGCGCGTCCGTCGCTTCTTCGAGTCGCAGCTGATCGTCGATGAGTCGTGGGCCGTCGCCCAGGTCGGCGGCGGGCGCATCGACCGGCGGGTTCTGGTCGGCGCCGGCCTCGTTCTCTTCCCGTTCTGGGTCGGCGGCACAGCCCTCGGCGTCCTCTTCGGCGACGTCATGGGCGATCCGGAGCGGCTGGGGCTCGACGCTGCGTTCCCGGCGCTCTTCCTCGCGCTGCTCGCAACCTTGCTCGTCAGCCGCAGGGCCGTGCTCGCCGCCGTCGCCGGCGGCCTCATCGCACTGGTGCTGCTGCCGGTGGCACCCCCGGGCGTGCCCGTCATCGCCGCGGCCGCCGTCTGTCTGGTGGGGCTCCGGCGACGATGAGCGACGTCTGGTTGACCGTGCTGCTGGTCGGTGCGTTCACCATCGCCTTCAAGGCAGCGGGACCGGTGCTGCTCGGGGGACGCGAGCTCCCGGTTCGGCTGGCTGACGCGTTCGAGCTCCTCGCACCGTCGCTGCTTGCCGCGCTCGTCGTCACGCAGGCGCTCGGCGAGGACGGGGAGCTGGTCGTCGACGAGCGGCTCGTCGGCGTGGGCGTGGCGGCGGTCGCCATCCGGCTCCGGGCTCCGCTCATCGTCGTGATGGTTCTGGCGGCCGTCTCGACGGCGCTCGTTCGCTGGGCGTTCTGAGCGCAGAGTTCGCCTCTACTAGGACCTTTGTCACTTGAAATAAGTCTTAGGTCCTTGCAAGACTCGGACGAGTCCCAACCCTAGGGAGGGGGGTCCTCATGAACTCGTCGCGCAACCTGGCAGCTCGAATGGGCCGCTGGAGCGCCCGCCATCGCAAGATCGCGATCTTCGGGTGGCTCGGCTTCGTCGCCGTCTCGCTCTACCTCGGATTCGTCGTCGTCGGCATGAAGGAGCTCGATCCCGCAGACGCCGGCGCAGGCGAGTCCGGGCGCATGGCCGGAATCCTCGACGACGAATGGGAACAGCCGGCCGGCGAGCGCGTGCTCGTCCAGTCGTCGTCGCTCACCGCACGAGACGCGCAGTTCAAGGCGACGGTGGCCGACGTCGTGCGCCGTCTGCGCGCGACCAAGGACGTGACGGCAATCCGTTCCCCGCTGAAGCAGGAGAACTTCAACCTCGTCTCCGCGGACGGCCGCTCGGCGCTGATCGACTTCCAAGTCGCCGGGGACCCGGACGATGCGCTCGACAAGGTTCAGCCCATTGTCGACAGCGTGGAGAAGGCGCAGGCGGCGCACCCGGCGTTCGTGGTCGAGCAGTTCGGTGATGCGAGCTCCGAGAAGGAGTTCAACGACAGCTTCGCCAAAGACCTTCAGCGGGCGGGGTTCCTCTCGATTCCGCTGACGCTGGCGATTCTGATCGTGGCCTTCGGCGCGCTGGTCGCGGCCGGCATCCCCCTCGTGCTGGCGCTCACGGCCGTGCTCGCCACGCTCGGGCTCGTCGGATTTGCGAGCCGTTTGCTGCCGGTCGAGACGGAGACCATCATCGCGGTCGTGCTCCTGATCGGGCTCGCGGTCGGAGTGGACTACTCGATGTTCTACTTGAAACGCGAGCGCGAGGAGCGTGCCGCCGGGCGGAGCGAGCAAGCGTCGCTCGAAGCCGCGGCGGCGACCTCGGGGCGGTCGGTGCTGATCTCCGGGCTCACGGTGATGATCGCCATGGCCGGCATGTTCTTCACGGGCGACAAGACGTTCATGGGGCTCGCAATGGCGACGATCCTCGTCGTCGCCGTCGCCGTGGCCGGCTCGCTGACCGTGCTGCCGGCTCTGCTCTCCAAGCTCGGGGACGGGGTCGAGCGCGGGCACGTGCCGCTCATTGGCCGCCTCCAGCGAAAGGACGGGGAAGGCCGCATCTGGAGCGCGATCCTGGGCCCGGTGCTGCGGCACCCGGTGATCTCGGTCGTGCTCGCGGGCGGCGCCCTCGTCGCCCTGGGGCTCGTGGCGCTACAGCTGAGAACGGTCAACCCGGGCCCGGACGCGTATCCAGAGTCGCTGAAGGTGATGCAGACCTACAACAAGATGCAAGCCGCATTTCCGGGCGGCGAGATTCCGCTCGAAGTCATCGTCCGGAGCGACAACGTCAAGGCGCCCGAAATCAGTGAGGCCATCGGCCAGCTCAGCTGGCGGTCGATCGACAGCGGGATCATGCACGAGCCGATCCTCGTCGACTACAACGAGCAGGGCACGGTCGCGAACGTCACGGTTCCGATCGACGGCAAGGGCACCGACTCCGAGTCGATCGCAGCGCTGAAGACGATGCGGGAAGAGATCATGCCCAGCACGCTCGGCCTCGTCGGCTCGATCGACGACCACGGCGTGGCGGGCTTCACCGCCGAGTCCGAGGACTTCAACAGCCAGATGAAGTCGTCGGCGCCGATCGTCTTCGCGTTCGTGCTCACGTTCGCGTTCCTGCTCTTGCTGGTCACGTTCCGCTCGCTGGTGATCGCGGTGAAGGCGATCGTGATGAACCTGCTCTCGGTCGCCGCCGCGTACGGCGTCGTGGTGCTCGTCTTCCAGCACGGGTTCGCGAAGGGTCTGCTCGACTTCGACTACACGGGCGGAATCGTCACCTTCCTACCCGTGTTCCTGTTCGTGATCCTCTTCGGGCTCTCGATGGACTACCACGTGTTCATCCTCAGCCGCGTGCGCGAGGGCTACGACCAGGGGATGAGCACGGAGGATGCCGTCGCGCACGGCATCAAGATCACGGCCGGCGTGGTGACGAGCGCCGCGATCGTGATGGTGGGCGTCTTCGCGATCTTCGGCTCGCTGCCGCTGATCTTCCTCAAGCAGTTCGGGGTCGGGCTCGCTGCCGCGGTGCTGATCGACGCCACGATCGTCCGCGCCGTGCTGCTCCCGGCGACGATGAAGTTGCTCGGGGACTGGAACTGGTACCTGCCCAAGTGGCTCGAGTGGCTTCCGCGGCTCGAGCACGAGGAGAGAAGGCCGGAAAGGCCGGAAGCGCCACCGGTCGCCACGCCGTAAGACCGATGACGCTCGAGAGAGACGGCGGTCGCCCGCCCCGGGGGGGCCCCCCCCCGTCCCGGGCTCGGCGCCCACACATCGGCGGGATCGACGCCCGGCCCGAAGAGTACGAGCGGCGCGTCACCGCCTTCTTCGACCGGGCGCTGCTGGGGCAGTAGCCTCGTTGCACGTCTGCGGCTCGCCCTCGCAGCAGCCGAGCTTGAAGCGGCAGCGCGGGCACTGCCACGTACCATGTCGCCACTCCATCGCGGCGGAACAGCGCAGGCACGCCTCGGAGACGGTGACGGAATCGCTGCTAATCTTCGTCGGCTCGGCGGCGTAGCTCAGTTGGTTAGAGCAGCGGAATCATAATCCGCGTGTCGGAGGTTCGAGTCCTCCCGCCGCTACCTCCTACGTCCTTAGACTGAGGAACGAATGGCTACCGGAGTCAGAAACGTCATCACGCTCGCCTGCAACGACTGCAAGCGCCGCAACTACCAGAGCTCGAAGTCCAAGCGGAACACGCCGGACCGGATCGAGCTGCGCAAGTACTGCCGCTGGTGCGGGAGTCACACGATGCACAAGGAGACGAGGTAGGAGTAGCGTGGCCCGCAGTACCCGCCAGAAGCGGCGCGCCAAGCGGCGCGAGCGCAACAAGCAGGACGGCGCGGCCGCCGAGTCCTCGAGCGGGATCGCCTCGCGCGCGCGCGCGCGTCAAGCACAAACACGGCCTGCAGCCCAGGCTCCGAAGCCGCAGACGGGCGCGCGCCGCGTCCCTGGCGGAGGCACCCGCCGCTTCATCGGCGAGGCGTGGGCGGAGCTGAAGAAGGTCGAATGGCCCGGCCAGTCACAGGTCTTGCAGGGCACGATCGTCGTCATCATCGCCTGCGCGATCGTCGGCGCCTACCTCTGGCTCGCCGACCTCGCCTTCAAGCCGTTCGTCCGTGACATCTTGATTGGGTAGCGATGTTCCGCTGGTACGTGATCAACACCTACTCGGGGCACGAGAACAAGGTGAAGACGAATCTCGAGCACCGGATCGTCTCCATGAACCAAGGCCCGCGCTTCCGCCGCGTCGTCGTCCCGACCGAGCAGGTGATCGAGACGAAGGACGGCCAGAAGGTGCAGTCCGAGAAGCGCGTTCTGCCCGGCTACGTGCTCGTGAACATGGACCTGAACGACGACGCCTGGTCGGTCGTGAAGAACACGCCCGGCGTGACGGGCTTCGTCGGCGCCGGCGCGACTCCCGTGCCGCTCTCGCAGCCCGAGGTCGACCGCATCCTCCGCACGGGCGCCACGCTCGGCGAGCGGCCGCGGGCGCAGATCGAGTTCCAGCTCGGCGAGTCCGTGAAGATCACGTCCGGGCATCTCGCCGACTTCGACGGCGAGGTCGTCGACGTCAACCCCGACCAGCAGAAGCTGAAGGTGCTCGTCAACATCTTCGAGCGCCAGGTGCCGGTCGAGCTCGAGTTCGGCATGGTGAAGAAGATCGACTAATGGCCAAAAAGGTCCTGACACTCATCAAGCTGCAGATCCCCGGCGGGCAGGCGAACCCGGCTCCGCCGGTCGGCCCTGCGCTCGGCCAGCACGGCGTCAACATCATGGAGTTCTGCAAGGCGTTCAACGCGCAGACGCAGCAGGAGAACGGCCGCATCATCCCGGTCGAGATCACGGTCTACGAGGACCGCTCGTTCGACTTCATCACGAAGACGCCGCCGGCCGCGGTGCTGATCAAGGAGGCGCTGCGGATCGAGAAAGGCTCCGGAGAGCCGAACCGCGAGAAGGTCGGCCGGCTGACGCGAGACCAGGTGCGGCAGATCGCCGAGACGAAGATGCCGGACCTGAATGCGCGCGACGTCGATCAGGCGATGAAGGTCATCGCGGGCACGGCGCGGTCGATGGGGGTGGAGACCGACCTGTGAGCCAGCACGGCAAGAACTACCGCAACGCGAAGGCGTCGTTCGACCGCGAAGAGCTCTACTCGCCCGTGCAGGCGATCCGCCTCCTGAAGGCCTTCCCGGAGGCGAAGTTCGACGAGACGGTCGAGGCGCACTTCAACCTCGGCCTCAACGTCCGCCATGCCGAGCAGCAGCTGCGCGGCACGCTGATGCTTCCGCACGGCACGGGCCGTGAGGCGCGGGTCGCGGTCTTCGCCGAGGGCGAGAAGGCGAAAGAGGCACAGGACGCAGGCGCGGACGTCGTCGGCACCGCCGACCTCGCCAAGCAGATCGAGGAGGGCTTCGACGACTTCGACGTCGCGGTCGCGACGCCGGACCAGATGAGTGTCGTCGGCAAGCTCGGCCGCATCCTCGGCCCGCGCGGGAAGATGCCGAACCCGAAGACCGGCACGGTCACGATGGACGTCGGCAAGGCCGTGCGCGAGTCGAAGGCGGGCAAGCTCGAGTACCGCACCGACCGCGGCGCGAACGTCCACGTCACGATCGGCAAGAAGAGCTTCGACGAGCGCCAGCTGACGGAGAACTACGCCGCGCTGCTCGACGAGATCATGCGCGCGAAGCCGGCCGCGGCGAAGGGCCGCTACGTCCGTTCGTTTACCCTGACGAGCACGATGGGGCCGGGCATCCGCATCGACCCCGGGAAGACACGAGGAATCGTCGAAGAGCTAGAGGAGCAACCGGCAGAAGCCGTAACCGCGTAGAAGCGCCCGTCGCCGAAGACCGCTGGCGGCTCTCGCAGGAGAGCGGAAGACCAGCGCAGGCGCGGCCGAGCGAAGAGATCACCTCTCTCGTTGGGTCCGCCTGTCGGCGGGCCCGATTCGTTTCAGGAGGTGAACACATGCACAGATCTGAGAAGGAGCGCCTGGTCGCCGAGCTGACCGACCGGCTCAAGTCGACCGAGACGCTGATCGTCGCGGACTACCGCGGCCTGTCGGTGCCCGAGATCGACGAGCTGCGCGGCAAGCTGCTCGAGCACGGAGCGCGCTTCTCGGTCGTCAAGAACACGCTCACGAAGCGTGCGGCCGAGGCCGCCGGCGTCGAGGCGCTGCTCGCGCTCCTGGAAGGGCCGACCGCGATCGCCTTCCTCGAGTCGGACGGCGACCCGGTCGCGACGGCGAAGGCGCTCGACGACGCCGCCAAGTCGGAGGTGCTCATCATCAAGGGGGGCATCCTCGACGGCGCCGAGATCGCCGCCGACGACGTCAAGCGGCTCGCCAAGCTGCCTCCGACCGACACGCTGCGAGCGCAGCTCGTCGGCGCGCTCGCCGGCTCGCTGACGACGGTCGTCGGACTGTTCGCGGCGCCGATGCGGGACCTCGTCGGGGTCATCGACGCCCGGATTCGCCAGCTCGAGGAGGAAGGCGAGGCGGTGCCGGAGGCCGAGGAGCAAAAGGCCGAGTCAGAGCCGGCACCCGAAGAGCCTCCTACGGAAGGGCCGGCTATCGAAGAGACGGAGCCGGAGGCACAGGCCGAGGAGCCGGTGTCAGACACCGAGGCGGAAGAGCCGGTGTCAGACACCGTGAACGAAAAGCCCGCAGACCAACCGGCACAGGAAAACCAGGAAGGAGAAGAGCAGTAATGGCAGCGAAGACAGACACCGACAAGCTCGTCGAGTCGCTCGGAAGCATGACCGTCCTCGAGCTCGTCGAGCTGAAGAACAAGCTCGAGGAGGAGTGGGGCGTCACGGCCGCCGCTCCGGTCGCGGTCGCCGCGGGCGCACCCGCAGCGGGCGGCGACGGTGCCGCCGCCGCTGAGGAGAAGACGGCCTTCGACGTCATCCTCTCTGGCGCCGGGGACAAGAAGATCCAGGTGATCAAGGTCGTCCGCGCGCTGACGGGCCTGGGCCTGAAGGAGGCCAAGGATCTCGTCGATGGCGCGCCGAACCCCGTCAAGGAAGGCGTGCCGCAGGACGAGGCCGACCAGATCAAGGCGCAGCTCGAAGAAGCGGGAGCAACCGTAGAGGTCAAGTAGCGGCCTCGCCCGCTCCTTCGAGCTACCACGCAGTCCGGTGCCAGGCTGAAGCCTGGCACCGGCGTGCTCAACAAGCAGGGGCGACCGTCGAGGTCGAGTAGCTCCGGCGCAGGCGGGCCACCGCGGCTCATGCGGTGACCTGCGCCCGCACCGCTCGCCGAACCTCATCCGAGGGGTCTGGCGCTCACGCGGCGTCGCTTGGCGGCCGACAAAGAGAGTGAACCCCACCTGTGGGAGGCCTTTCGATGAAGCTCCGCATCCTCGTTGTCCGCTCGTGACCGCCCTCGTCGGGGCTTCGGTCGCGTTCGCCCACGGCAATCCCGGCAAAGGGAAGCCCGTGACCAGGCCGGGCAAGCCGGCTAAGCCGACCGGCCCGAACTGCAGGCCGAGCGTCATGGTCGTTCTCAAGGGCACGCTCGCATCCGACCCGGCTGCGGGTGACACCAAGTTCGAGCTGAACGTCCTGAAGGCTAACCGGCACGGCCGCGCGTACGTCTCCGCAGGACAGCCGATCACCCTCGACGTCGACGCGAGCACAAGGTCCGCCGCAAGGCGTCGGGCTCCGCGCCGACGAAGACGCTCGAGTCGCTCGCGTCGGCCGACCGCGTGCACGTCGCGGCGAAGGCCTGCAAGGCCGACCTCCGCGGCGGGGGTACGACCGACCTGACTGCGCGCCACGTGAAGGCAAAGCCCGCCGCGGCTTAGGCCTCGGCGCAAAGTGAAGCCACTGGGCCTTTTCGGCCCAGTGGCTTGCGCCGCAGCCTTGAATTTCTCGGGAGGCCTAGCCGACTCCGCCGAACGCGAGGAGCGCGACGGCAGTGACGCAAATGCAAATGAACCGCAGTGCCAGCAGTGACCGCATCCCAACTGTTGACGGTTGCACAATCGAGGTCCTAGCTCAATAGGCCGAACGGCCCATCTTGCGAGATTTAGGGACTCACCCCGACGGGGGCTTCGCAGAACGCAGGCGGGAGTCCACAATTAGAGCCATGAGGCCGCACATCCTCACGCTTGCGCTTGTCGCGGTGCTCGCTTGTACCTCGGCGGCTTTCGCAAAGAACCGTCCCGGACCGCCGAAGCACGGCGAGTCCCCGGCGGCGGTCTGCCGCGGACGGGTTGCACTGATCCTGCGCGGAACCTTCGTCTCAGCCGGCCGCTCCTCGTTCCGGATGAACGTGCGCAGCGGATTCGGTCGCGTGCGAGGTCGGCAGGACCTCGCCGTCAACGCCGCGACGCGGTTCCACCGCAATGGCGAGCGCGCCACGTTGGCCGATTTGCGGCCGAATGACCGGCTGCTCGTCTACACGCGCGGCTGCAAGCGCTCGGCGAAGGCCAAGCGGCATGAGCTCCTGGCCAGGAACGTCTTCGCCCACGGGCCCGCGGACCCGGCCGAATCCGAGTAGCACAGCCGAAAACCTTCCATCGTCAGCCCGTAGGCGCTATAGTTGCCCCATAGCGCCGTTGCCGCCGGGCGAAGCTTGCGCGGGGACGGTAGTTTTCGCTACTCTTGTTGGTTCCGGCCGTAGTCCTGCGCACTCAGCACGCCGTATTTTAGGGAGGCTCCTCATTTGGTGACCAAGGTCGCCGCGCCCCGCGCGCGGAAAAGTTTTTCACGCCTCAAGCACGTCCTCGACCTACCGAATCTGATCGACATCCAGAAGGCGTCCTTCCGGTGGTTCCTGGAGGAAGGCCTTCGCGAGACGATCGACGACATCTCGCCGATCGAGGATTACACGGGCACGCTCGCCGTCGAGTTCGGCGAGTACCAGTTCGGCGAGCCCCAGTTCTCGATCCAGGAGTGCCGCGAGAAGGACCTGACGTATCAGGGCCCGCTCTCGATGACCGTCCGCTTCGTCAACAAGGAGACGGGCGAGATCCGCGAGCAGACCGTCTTCATGGGCGACTTCCCGATGATGACGGAGTGGGGCACGTTCATCATCAACGGGACCGAGCGCGTGATCGTCACGCAGCTCGTCCGCAGCCCGGGCGCCTATCTGATGGAGCCCAAGGACGCGACGAAGCAGGTCTTCACCGCGAACCTGATGCCGTCGCGCGGCTCGTGGCTCGAGCTCGAGATCGACAAGAAGGGCGTCCTCTACGCGCGCATCGACCGCAAGCGCAAGCTGCCGATCACCACGCTCCTGCGCGCGCTGCCCGCCGAGGACCCCTCCACGGGCTTCAAGCTGGCCAAGGACACGAACGAGGAGCTGCTCAAGCTCTTCGACAATTCGATCTTCATCCTCAACACGCTCGAGAAGGACCCGTCGACCCGCGAGGACGAGGCCCTGATCGAGGTGTTCAAGAAGCAGCGACCCGGCGAGCCGCCGACGGTCGAGAACGCGCGCAACCTCCTGAACGCGCTCTTCTTCGACCCCAAGCGCTACGACCTGACGAAGGTCGGCCGCTACAAGCTCAA
>JBKPFP010000127.1:0-5451 GCA_046744435.1 Actinomycetota bacterium
GGCTGACCCGCCTGCGGCGGGCAGCGAGAAAACGGCCGGACTGGAGCGACGTATTGCGCGACGTCTACGAGACGTTCACGGAAGGATTCGAGACGCCGGATCTCGTGGAGGCCCGCGCCGTGTTCGACGAGGTGGACGCTCGGGTGATGTGACCGAGCCGGGCGGTTAGTCCTGGACTGCGGCCCAGACCGCCCGGTCTGCTACTGGGAGGAGGGCGACAACCTCCACGTCGATGGCGTCGGGCTGCCAGTTGCGCTCCGGGCCTACGTCGCGATTGCCGCTACCACCTCGAGCTCGGCCGCGATCGAGGGACGCTCGGCGAGCCGGCCAAGCCACCCGCGGAGATTCTCGTGTCGACCCAAATCGACACCCGCCCGCGCCTCTGCTCGGATGATCCAAGGGACGTAAGCGATGTCGGCCAGGCTGAACTGCGTGCCCCCGAGAAACGGGCTCGCGGTGAGGGCTGAATCCAGCTTGGCGAGCTCGGCGTCGAGCGCCTCGGCCGTGTCCCCATCGAAGACGGCGCGGTAGTAAGGCCCGGAAAGACCACCGAACCGCTCGATCCAGAGCCGAACGAGCGCGCGCTCGGCGGGATTCGGCGGGAGGAGCGGCGGCTCTGGATGGCGCTCTTCGAGGTACTCCAAAATCACGCGCGACTCGGGCAAGACGAAGCCGTCCTCCTCGAGGACCGGGACCCTTCCGACCGGATTCTTCTTGTAGAGCCACTCGGGGCGGTTCTGGAGGTCGATCTCGACTGTCTCGTATGGGATCGCTTTCTCCGCGAGGAGGATCCGAACGCGTGCGCAATAGGGGCAGCGCGCCGCGTCGTAGAGGGTGAGCATGCGGCCATGCTATCCGCGACGCTGCGGCCGTCCGGGAGCCCCGGCTGCCGCCGCTCAAACGGGGACGTATCTGGCGCCGAGTGTGGTCGCGAGGGTCCGATGTGCGGGCGCGGTTCCGACCAGAATCGAGCGCGACGGGGCGACGCCGTGTGCTTGCGCGAACGCGAGCGGCAGCCCGGGAAGCGGCGGTCGGCACCAACAGCTCGGCGGGCCGGCGGCGTGCAGGCACAACGCGCTCTCCACCGGCCCGGAGACCTTGGCCGAGAGGCGCGCGGTGACGGCTGCGAGCGCGTTTTCAGAGCCGTCGGGATTCCAGTCGAAGATCAAGTGAGGTGCGCGCCGGTCGCTTTGCTCGAGCGCGTGCTCCCAGCTCGGCTGCCCCAACGCGGCGGCCGCGACGAAGACACCGACGCGCGCTTGCCGGGATGGCGGCGTGCGCGCGAAGGCCACCTGCTCGACCCCGGCCAAGCCCTCATCGGCCGACGGTGGCTCGAGCTCGCGGAGCGCCCGCATCTGGGACGTCGGCGCGTGGACGCCCGGCTCACGCCGTGCCAGCTCCCGCAGTTCCTCGGGAGTTGGGAGCGAACCGAAGCGCTCGAGTAACCTCTCGACGAGGTTGACTTGCGCTTGAGCGAGCGGCGTATCCAGCCAGATGCACCGCGTCGGGACGCGATGTCGGCTCGCTGTGTCGATCACGTGGCTCCGCGCCGCGCGCGTGAGGTAGGTGTTGTCGAGAACGACGCGCCGAACGCCTGACGACAGCTCCTCGTCGAGTGCGTCGGCGAGCTCACGCAGGGATCCTCCGCGCTCGTCGCGGTTGAGCCGGACGTAGCCTCGCGCAACGTACTCCTCGGCAACACGGGTCTTCCCCGCTCCTGGAATGCCCATGATCAGGACCACGTCTGTGTCGTGCCGCGTGCGCGGCCGCTGGTGGCGAGCCGGACGAGGCCCGCCGAACGCGTTGGCGAGCACTTCTCGGTCGTCGGCTTCGAGTTCGAGCTTCGCCGCACGGGCGGCGGAGCGCGCGGTCTCCGGGCGGCGAGCGCCTGGGATCGCAACCACGGCGGGGGAGAGCTCGAGCAGCCATGCCAACGCGACTTCGGCCGGCGCAGCCCGGTGTGCGTGCGCGACGTCGGTCAGAGCTTCGCGCCGAGCGAGGCTGCCCGCCCGGCGCGGTCCCCCGAGCGGAGAGTGGGCGATGACGGCAATCCCTGCCTCGGCGCAACGGTCGACGACTCCCCCTCGGAGGGGGCGATCGTCGTAGGGACTGAGCGCGACCTGGACAGCCGCGACGGGGGCGAGCTCGAGCGCTTCGTCCAGCTGGCGGCGGTTGACGTTTGCGATCCCCACGCGCCTCACGAGACCCTCGTCGACGAGGCGGGCCAACGCACGCACGGAGGTTCGCCACGGCGTCCCCGGATCGGGCGCATGGATCAGGTAGAGGTCGATCGCCAGGCCGTCCAGAGCCGCGAGGCTCGCTTCGCAGTCGGCGCGAATCGCCTTCGCGCGACCGTCCGGAATCCAGCCGCCGCCCGTGCGTGCCATGCCCCCTTTAGTCACGATCCGCGCCCTCACGTCTGCGCTCGCGCGGCGAAGACCGCGGGCCAGCAGCGTCTCGTTGTGGCCGAGGTCAGCTTCGCCGCGGCCGTACGCGTGAGCGGTGTCGAATACGGTGATACCCGCCTTCGCGGCCGCTGCGATCGTCTCGAGGGCGAGCTCCTCGTCGCGGGTCTCGTCCGTCGACATGCGCATGCAGCCGAGACCGATGCGGAGCTCCGAGGCGGCAAGCCATTCAGGGCGACTCAGGACACGGAGGCTACGCGACTCAGGCAGCCGCGATGGGCACTGACGCGCGCAGTCGATGCGCGGGCTGCGCCCCGTCGAAGCCCTTGAGCTCGAGCTTCCGAGGCTCGGCGGTCAGTCCGCGGTCGGCGAGCCAGGACGAGACGCGGCAAAACGCCTCGTCACTGAGGAGGATCTCGCCGCCGACGGCAGCCGGTAGGGTTCGCAAACTCCTCCGTGACTCTCCCGAGCGTCCGGCTCGATAGGTTCGTCGCTCCTGCCATGTCAGGGGCGGGCTGCTTGATCTGGTTATTTGTGTATTTCGTTGTGCGGAACCTGTTCGCGCTGGTATGGCTGCTGGGACGGTCGCGCCCCTCGAAGGAGCTGGAGATCCTCGTCCTCCGACACGAGCTGGCGATCCTGCGCCGGCGGACCTCCCGGCAGCGGCTGACGCGGGCTGATCGCGCGCTGCCGGCGTCGCTGAGCCGTCCGCTGGCCCGGCCCGACTGTGCGATCCTCCGGATCAAGCCGGAGATACTCCTTCGCTGGCACCGCCAGCTCATCGCCAGCCGGTGGACATACTCTCACCGGACGCCCGGGCGACCGCCGCTCGAACGCTCGCTCCGCAAGCTGATCCTTCGTCTCGCCGACGAGAACCCACACTGGGATACAAACGGATCGTCGGCGAGCTCAAGGGTCTCGACGTTTCGGTTTCGTCGACGTCGGTGCGCAAGGTGCTGCTCGAGGCAGTCTCCAGCCCGCCCCACAGCGAACGCACTCGTCGTGGCGAGCCTTCTTGCGAGCGCAGGCGTCGAGCATCCTCGCTTGCGACTTCCTCACCGTCGAGACAGCGTTCCTACAGCGGATCTACGTCCTCTTCTTCATCTCGCTCGCGACCCGACGGATCGAGTACGACGCCTGCACGTCGAATCCGGACGGCGGTTGGGTCGCCCAGCAGGCGCGCAACCTGATCATGCGGTTCGGCGACGAGCAGACGTTCCGGTTTCTCGTCCACGACCGCGACACGAAGTTCAGCCACGCCTTCGACGAGATCTTCCGACCGGAGGGCATCAGGGTGATCCGCACGCCTGTCCAGGTGCCGAACGCGAACGCCCACGCCGAGCGCTGGGTCCGAACTCTCCGCGCTGATTGTCTCGACCGGATCCTGATCCTCGGTCGCCGCCATCTCGAGCACGTACTCCGCGTCTACCGTCGTCATTACAACGAGCACCGTCCACACCGCGCGCGGTCCACCTCCTACCGCCGAACGGCTGCGACCCGTTCCTAAATGTGCCTGGTCACGTAGGTCGTCGCGATCTTCTCGGCGGACTCATCCACGAATACGACGCCGTCTGAGTTTGCGAACCCTACGGCGAGTCGTCCACTTCGACCCAAAACTGCGGTTGGGCGCGAGCCTCAAAGCTGTTGGCCACCGGCAGACGCCCGCGAGTGAGTGCCGGGGAGTGGCGGCGGGGCGCCGTCCTTCATCGTCGCTCGGACGGACTCGAGCGTGCGAGAACCGCCCGCACCGTGGACGCTCACCACAGCGCGCCGCCATGGGCGGTCGGCGTCTGGGTCGCATTGGGTTCGCGGGCGATCTGGCGCAGGCTCTTTCCCTGCTCTTGTAGCGTCTGCCGCGAAGTTCTAGAGTAACCGTGTCTCCGCGCGCCAGGTGGGAGGTGAGGAGAGACCTGGACGCGTTGCGGCTTCCGAAGAGAGGAGGAGACATGAGACGACTGCTTCTCGTCTTCGTCGTCGTTGCTGTCTGCGTTACACCGGCAACCGCGGCGAACGGGCCGGTGCACGTGAACGGCGGCGGCCGCGGGACCGTGGACGGCGTGAACGCGTTCTCGCAGTTCGGGTTCCAGGTCTCGCAGGCGGCCGACGGCACCGTGCACGGTCATTTCAACTGCCTGATGGCTGGGTCGTCGCGGTTCGATCCGTTCACGTTAATGGCCGTGCGGGGTGAGGTGACGAGCCTCTCGATCTCCGGCGGCATGGCGACCTTCGAGGGCTCGGGCATGCTGCAGACCGGGAATCAGGGCAAGTCGCCGGCGACGTTCCGTGTCGTCGTCACCGAAGGCGGTCCGGGAGTGGGGACGCTCCAACTGACCGCCTCAACGGTCTTGGGCCTAGTCGTCCTTCCGACCGAAGACGTGCTCACCGGGCACATCTCGGTCGGCTGAAGGAGACGTTAGGGGCATGGAGGTGAGAGATGGACCGTAGACAGTTCGTCAAGCACGCCGGGATCGGAGCTCTTGGGCTGGGCGCGCTCGCCGCGTCGCCTGGCGCCGTCGCCGGCTACCGAAAGGGAGACGGCCACCAGCACTTCTCGCTCGTCTCGCTCAGCGGGACATCCGCGGCCGAGGTGGGAAGCGACAACGTGATGCTTCTCGAAGGCGCGGCGAGCTTCAAGGCCAAGACGGGCCAGGTCGACCGCGAAGGCGGGGGCAACTTCAACCACATCCGGTTCACACCCGCCTTCCCCGCAGGCCAGCAGCTCCTCGCCTCCGGGACGTGGGAGCCGACCGGCTTCGTCAGCTACACGAGCACCCTCCCCGATTACGGCCGCGTTCGGCCGAGCATCGTGGTCGTCACGGTCGCCTTGCATCCGGACGGGGGCGGGTCGTTCGAAGGCACGCTGCTGGTCGCCTGCAACGTCGGCTTCGCCGGCCTCCTGACCGGCCAACCGGAAGGGTTCCAGCTGAACCTGCCTGGCCTGGGGCTCAACTTCGACAACCCTCTGGTCGGGCTGACCCACATCAGCATCCCGGAGGGCGAGTCGAGCGCATAGCTACATGCCGCCGGCTATTGCTCGGTTCCGACA
>JBKPFP010000136.1:0-1021 GCA_046744435.1 Actinomycetota bacterium
GCGTGGCTGACCGCGGTGCGGGCGAGCAGCTCGAGCGTCGGGTCGTTGAGCACGCGGCCGTCCTCGACGATCCCGCAGTGCCCGTGCGACGTGTACTCGCAGAGGCAGACGTCGGTGATCAGCACGAGCTCGGGAAAGCGCGGACGGACCTCGCGCAGCGCGCGCTGGACGATCCCGTCGACGTCGTACGCGCCGGTGCCCTCGTCGTCCTTCTCCTCCGGGATCCCGAAGAGGATCACGGCTGGGACGCCGAGCCGGACGAGCTCCTCGACCTCGCCGACGAGCTCCTCGACCGAGAAGCGCCCCATCGCCGGCAGCGCCTCGTTCTGCTCGGAGGTCGGCCCGACGAAGAGCGGCATCACGAAATCGTCGAGATCGAGTCGCGTCTCCCGGACGAGCGAGCGCAGCGCGCCCGTGCGACGCATGCGCCGGAGGCGGGTGGCCGGGAACGTGCTCACTGCGGGGAATCTACGCGCTGGCTGCCGGCTGCCGCAGGCGGCTCTTCGGGGGGCACCGGCTCGAGCGGACGGGTCTCGGACACCTCATCCACCTCGACCGGCACGCCCCCGGCCGTCCAGGGCTCGAACCGAACCCGCTCCGAGAAGAACTCCCAGAGCTCGCGCAGCACTGCGAGGAGCGGCAGCGCAACGAAGACGCCGGCGATCCCGTAGAGCTCGGCGCCGGCGAGCAGCCCGAAGATGACGAGCAGCGGGTGCAGACGGAGCGCGCTGCCCATGAACTTGGGCACGACGATGTGGCCCTCGATCTGGTGGATGGCGAGGAAGAGCAGCGCGACCCAGATCGCCGACACCGGATTGACGATGAGCTCGTAGACGATCGGCGGGATCGCCCCTAGCCACGGGCCGAGGTACGGGATCAGCTCGGTGACCGCGACCCAGGCTCCGAAGAGCACCGCGTACTTGTCCGCGTTCGGCGCCCAGCCCAGCGTGCCGAGCAGCCAGAGGCCGATGCCTGCGCTCGCGCCGATCGTCAGCGAGACGAGCACCTGCCCGCGCACGTA
>JBKPFP010000346.1:0-3073 GCA_046744435.1 Actinomycetota bacterium
CGGCCTCGACCGGCCTGCTCGTGAGCACCTGCAGTCCCCGCTCACCGGCTTCGGCGATGCCCTCCCTCCAGAGCGTCGTCTTCCCGATCCCGATCTCACCTTCGATGAGCAACGCGATCGGTCCCCCTGGAACTGCCTCCAAGAAGTCGTGAACCGAATCGATCTCCGACTCGCGCCCTACGACCTCCAACGTCGGCGACATCAGCCCTCCTCCGGCAGCCTGATCAGATCGTATTCCTTGGTGGCTGTGGACGGCGCTCAGTCGCGCTCGAGCAGGTGGAGCGCAACGACATCGAGCTGCTCGCGGCCATCTACGAGCGCGCGATGCCCGGCGTCCTCGACGCTCCGGAGTGGCGCGTCCCCGACGAGCAGGCGAAGCGGCGCCGCCGCTGATGCACATGCACGAGGTGACGATCATTCTGCGGTATGACCGAGACCTCCCCCATCTCCACCGCCTGGAGGACCCGCAACTCGGACTACCGGTCTACTGGCCGGTCATCTCCTGGCATTCGGACATGGAAGACGCTCGGTTGCAGGCGTTTTCCGTTCCCTTGGGAACGCTCCCACTCTCATCCCGCGCCAGCGATTCGAAAGAGCACCTCACTGCCACGGAGCGCCTCGGTGAGCCCCGTTCGGCAGGTCCCCTGCTGAAGGCGGGTCACGTCCGTCACGGTGGATGTCATGCGGACCTCGTCCTGACCGCTCGGGACGATCGGGCCTCGTCCATCAGCGAGAGGAGGCCACGCTGTTGACGTAGAAGCCAGGCCCGTGTTGATAAAGCGGTTGGAGCGCGGGAAGGAGGGCGCGGCCTTCGCGCCACAGTTGCCGGGCAAGTTTGCCCCTTCGGCGCGGGAGCCGTCCTCTCACTTGCTCGACGACGCTGTTCGGCAGCGTTGGAACGAGCTTCTTCACGCGGTCGATCGCACGGCGGGCGATCGTCTCCGCGTCCTCGAGAAGCGGCTGTTCGGTGTCTTCGCGTGCCTCTTCGACGTCGTCGGCGCCACCGGCGCGGGTACATCCCCTCCCTTAACAGATAGGCGCGCAGCTCGCGCCCTCGCAATTGACCACGTCGAGGCCGAGTTGCTCCGCCGGCACGATCGACTCCCGCTTGTCAGAGCGCGTTGTTCGCCCTGCTCCTCGGGCGCGCGCCACGGCTCGGCGAGTGCGCGCCCAGAACGTCTCGATCAGGGCACGGTCACCGGCCCCTCGACGAGCAGTGGAATCCCGGAAATGAGCGCGCGAACGACGGAACCGGCGGTGCGGCCGGCCGGGGCGACAAAGGAGGAACGCCCCGGCCGGTTTCTCGATGGAGCTACGCGACGGGGCGCGCGCGCATGCTGCCCCTGCGCCCGTAGTGAGCGGCAGCAGCGGTGCCGGCGCCCAGAAGCAGAAGCACAAGCCCGAGCATGACTGCGGCGCCGATTCCGAAGTCGCCCCAGTCGAAGCCGTCTCCGCGAACCTGAGTGGCCGGCTCGACGCTGCCAAGGAGACGCGCCTTCGCCGCCCAGTTGCGACTCAGGGCCTGGCGTTGCTGCGGCGTGTAGAAGCTCGCTGCGTCCGGGCTTCCGAGGAGACGCCCCTTCGCTGCCCAGCCTGCGCTCATGGCCCGGAGCTGCTCGCGGGTGTAGAACGTCGCGGCATCGGGGCTGCCGAGCAATCGCCCCTTCGCCTCCCAGTTGGCGCTCATCGCCTTGAGCTGCTGCGGCGTGTAGAAGGTCGACGCCGGGCGAGCGAAGGCCGGCGCCGCGACGACCGCGCTCGCCAGGAGCGCGAGACCCATCCACTTCGCGTATGTCTGGATCCTGTTCATGACTCCTCCTTGCTCTCGAGATCACCTTTCGGTCTTCCTCTCCTGCCACGGTACGGCGGAGAGCCGAGGAGCGAAATCGGCGGAGCTGCCAGTTTTCAGGAGCGCCGTTTAGCGCGGAACCGGCGATTCGGCCGGGGTTTGCTCGGCGCGGGCGGCCGTGCTGAGCGTCGCGACCAGCTCTGCCCGGGAGCGGACGCCGAGCTTGCGGTAGATCTTCGAGAGGTTCCATTGCACGGTCTTCGGGCTGATGAAGAGCGTGTCCGCGACCTCGCGGTAGGTGTGGCCGGCGGCCAGGAGCGCGGCGATTCGTTCCTCGGTCGGTGTCAGCGCTCCGGGCGCGGGGGCCCGTCCGCCAACGCGCCCCAACTCAGCTCGCGCCTTCTCCGACCACAGCCGCGCGCCGAGTGCGTCGAAGACGTTGAGAGCATTGTTCGGCGACTCCCGGGCATCGCGCTTTTTCCGGCTCCTGCGGAGCAATGCTCCCAGCGCCAGGAGCGTGCGGCCGCGCTCGAGCGGCTCCTGCAGCTGGTCGTGGAGCAGACGCCTTGAGGGAACCGGCACCGCATAGGGATCACGCGGGCCTAGACCCTGAGAAGAGCCGACGCCTGGTCCGCCGCTACTTCGATCTCTTAAACGGAGGAGAGCTGTCGAGGGCGGACGAGATCCTCGCCTCAGACATCGTCTTCTTCGGCCCCCGCGCCCCGGACGGCATCCGCGGACTCGATGCCTTCCGCGACTTCGTCGTCTCCCTGCGCCGCGATTCGCCCGACCTCCACTTCGCCGAGGGAGAGACGGTAGTCGAAGGAGACCGAGTGGCGAGCGTTTTCACGATGACGAGAACACATCCCACCGAGGCAACCAAGACGATCACGACGGAGGGAATGGATCTGTTCGAGATCGCAGCCGGGAAGATCCAGCGGATCAACGCCTACTTTGACCGCCTCGGCCTGCTGGTGGAGATGGGAATCCTGGAGCCCCCGCCCCAGGGGTGAATCGTTCAGTCGGCTCGCATCCTGAACAGCGGATCACCAGTCGCGTCCGCTCCCTTAGTGAAGCGCAGGCACGTCGACGATGGTCGTTGAGATGCCTGCTCGGCGAAGGTCCGGGACGGACGATGGTCATGGCCGCACCCACGCCCGAGAACCTTGAGCGCCTCGCCCGCCTGCTCGCTGACGGCACGCTGCGCGTGCCCATCCAGGCGACCTACGAGCTCGCGCAGGCCCCCGAAGCCCTCGCTGCCCTCGCCACGACCCACACCCAGGG
>JBKPFP010000362.1:0-3419 GCA_046744435.1 Actinomycetota bacterium
GCGCGATGTGCGTCTGCTCGGGCGTGCGGATCGTGCTGTTCATCGAGCCCAGCGCTTTGACCTCGTTGAAGTCCTTCGCCCACGCTTCACTGGTGAGCGCGTGCGGACCTTCGGTGCGGAACTGCGACGCGCTTTCGATCAGGAACGGTCGCACGCCGCCGACCCAGGGGGTCGGGTCGAGCATCTGCGTCCCGTCCGGGTTGAGGAGCGGCTGCCAGTGCCCGGGGGCAGGGTTCGGCCTCCACGGCGAGGGCCCGAAGCGCCCGTCGTTCTCCCGGGCGGCGATCATCGCCTCGGCCGCGGCGGTCCCGGCCGCGATCCCCTGCGCCTTGAAAGGCGAGTTCGGTATCGGCGCGAGCGAGGCGGCGTACTGCGCCGCGAGCGCCTGCAGCAGGCTCGCCCTGGTCGGGAACGGGATCGTCGCGGGCACGGTCGCGACGATGCTCGCGAGGACGCGGTAGGCCGCGGTCGCGACCGCGGCCTCCTTCGAGGCCCTCGCCGAGAACCGCCGCTTGAGGAGGTAGGGGCGATGATGCTTCGGCTCGATCGCGTTGACCGCGTCGTAGACGGCGCCCTGGGTCATCGCCAGGTTGATCTGAATGGCGGGCCCTGCTCCGCCCGCCGGCCCAGGCATCGCGGCGAGTGTGCCGGTCGCGATCAGGTTCCACTCGGTCACGGCGTTGCCGGCAGGCTGGCCCCGTGCCGAGGTCGAGAGGCCGCAGACGGCGGCGACGAGCAGCGCAGTCACCGCTATCCGGACCGTCGTTCTCAGGTGCATGGGTCTACTCCTTTCCGGACGAGGCCGCCTCGACGACACGCAAGGGCTCGAGTCCTGCACGTTGCGCCACCAGCGCGGCCTCACGGCCCGACGGCGCAGCGAAGGTGAAGAAGCAGATCTCGTCCTCGGGGACGTGGATCGAGCACTCGAAGCGGACGCGCGTCCCCTCCCGCGTCAGCTCCTCGGCGGCCGAGCGGGCCCGCCGCTCACGAGCGGCGCGCTCTCGCGCGTCTCCGCGACCGAGGTACGTCTCGACGAGATAGCTCGGCACGCAGCCGAAGCTACGACCCAGCCCCCGCGGGAGAAAGGTCAGAACCTCTGATCTTTGCTCGGCTTGGTGCCGATCTTTTACCGGAGCCGGCGGGCGAGCTCCGTCCGCGAGCGCACGCCGAGCTTGGCGTAGATGTGGCTGAGATGGGTCGCGACCGTACGCTCGCTGAGGAAGAGCGTGGCGGCGACCTCCCGATTCGTTCGCCCCTCGGCGACGAGGTCGGCGACGCGGCGCTCGGCCGGCGACAGGCCCTCCACGCGTCTGCGCCCGCCGATGCGGCCGAGCTCGGCGCGTGCCTTTTCCGCCCACACCGGTGTCCCGACCTCCTCGAAGATCCCAAGCGCCTGCTGCAGCGACGCGCGTGCCGCCGCCAGGCGCCTCGCGCGCCGCTGCGCGGCTCCTAAGGCGAGCAGCGTCCGGGCGTGCTCGAACGGCATCTGGGTTCGCGCGTGCTCGGCGAGGGCGCGATCGAACGCCTCGAACGAGGTCTCGAAGTCGCCCGTCGCGGCGGCGAGGAGCCCGCGCGAGCGCGCCGCAACCGCCAGCGGCCAGGGCTCGGCGAGCGTGCGCGCCCGGCCTTCCAGCCGGTCGACGAGTGCGCCGGCGGTCTCGAGCTCGCCGACCGCGATCGCCGCCTCGATCGCGTCTGACAGCACTTGAGATGCGGTGAGATGTCGATACCCCCGCTCCTCGAGACGATCCACGAGCGGCAGCAGCCGGTCGAGCGCCGCTCGCGGATCACCGAGCGAGAGGTCGACGAACGCGAGGGCCTCGAGGTCCCGCACCCGGTGCTCTTCCAGGTGTTCACGCGCCGCGAGCTCTGCTCCCTCGGCGAAGAGAGCCTGCGCCTCTTCCAAGCGGCCGGCGTACGCAGCGACGACCCCCGCTGCGCGCCGGCCGTGCTCGCGGGCCGATTGCTCTTCTCCGAAGAAGCCGGAGTACTCGGACAGCAGCCGGTCTGCTTCGTCGAGCCTCCCAGCGCGACACTCGAGCTGAACGAGGTGGAACGCCGCGAACGCGTCGAAGGAATCGAGTCCGTAGTCCTGCGCGCGATGCCGGTAGTCCTGGTAAAAGCGACGCGCCTCGTCGAGGCGGCCAGCATGGAACAGTCGGACCGCCGCCACCCACGTGGGCGAGTGAAGGTACGGCCGTCCTCCCGCCTCGTGCTCCAGCGCGAGCGAGCGGCGGGCGAGCTCGTCCGAGATAGGGTTGCCCGCAGCGTGCTCGAGGAGGAGGTAGAACCCGAGCGCCTGGGCGAGCAGGGCCGGCTCGTCTGTCCTCTCCGCATGCTCGACCGCGGCGGCCGCGTGTGATCGAGCAGACGCGAGCTCGAGAAGCAGGGCGTAGTTGTTGGCCTGCTCATCGTGAAACTCCGCGCTGAGCGCGTCGCCGAGCCCCGGCTGGAGCAGCGCCTCCTCACCAAGCTTGACGCCCTCGGCGAGGTCGTCGCCAAGGTGGCTGAGCTGGATCAGCGCCCTTGCCCGCTCTGGACCCGGTGTCAGCGTCGTGGCGAGCGGCTCGACGAGCCTCAACGCGCGGGCTTCATCGCCGACCTCGTCCCAGAAACGGGACGCGCGGAGTCGCCGGCGTGACCCCTCCGGTGCTGCCGTGGGGGTCCGTGCGGCCGCGAGCTCGCAGAGCTCGGCTGCGGCTGCGCACCCACCACGCGCGGCGGCGACCTCGGCTGCGGCCTCGAGCGCCGCGGCGACCTCCTCATCGGCGCCGTCGACGGCGAGCGCGAGATGGCGGGCGCGCTGCTCGAGATCGTCCACGACCCGGGCGAGACGTCCGTGAAGGTCGCGTCGCTCGTCCGGCTCCAGCCGGGAGGAAACGGCGAGCGGAAACAGCGGATGTGTGAAGCGGACGCGATCGGCTTCAAGTGCCACCAACCCCGCCTCGATCGCCGGTCGGAACGCTGCGCCCTCGCCGCCAGCCGCCTCGACGAGCCCGAGCGTCGGCCGGGCGAGGGCGCTTGCGAGTCTCAGCACCTCGACGGTGCGAGGAGGGAGGTCGGCGAGCCGCCGCGCGAGCAGGGCGTCGAGCTGCGAGGGAACCGGGAGCGGCTCGCCCGCTGCCGGCGGCCGCGGCAGCTGCTCGAGGGCCCGAGCGAGCTCGAGGGCGAAGAAGGGGTTGCCGCCCGAGGTCTCGTACACCTGGAGCAGCCTCGAGCGGCCGAACGAGCGGTCAAGGCGCGACCGCAGGAGCCCGTGGATCGCGCCCAGACTGCCCGGCCAATGGGCAGCCGCTCGACCCGCTCGGCGTCCGTCGCACGCTCGAGCTCTGATGTCTCCGTTCGTTCGTTGACGCGGCGGGCGAGCAGGAGGAGGACCGGCTCGTTCCCCAGGCGTCGGACGGCGAACGCGAGCGCGC
>JBKPFP010000007.1:0-3701 GCA_046744435.1 Actinomycetota bacterium
GCCGCCACGAGCTTGTCGGTGTCCTCCGCGTCGGCCGGACCGAGGGTCATGCGCCGCTCGCCGTTCGTCAGCACGTAGGTCCGGTCGGCGAGCGCCACGGTCCGCTGGGCGCGCTGCTCGACGAGCAGGATCGTCACCCCCCGCTCGCGGATCCGCCCGAGCGCGTCGAAGACGCTCTCGACGAGTGTCGGGCCGAGCCCGAGCGACGGCTCGTCGAGAAGCAGCAGGCGTGGTCGCGCGACGAGGGCGCGTCCGATTGCAAGCTGTTGCTGCTGTCCGCCGGAGAGCAGGCCCGCCGATCGCCGGCGGAAGTCCCGTAGCATCGGAAAGAGCTCGTACGCCTCCGAGAGCGCCGCCTGGCCGTTGCGGCCGCGCCGCGCGGCAAGCCCGAGCCGCAGGTTCTCCTCGACCGTGAAGTCGGCGAAGATCCGCCTGCCCTCGGGCACGAGCGAAACGCCGGACTGCGCGATCCGCTCGGGCGCGTGTCCGAGGATCACCCGGCCCGCCAGGCGGACGAGGCCGGAGTACGCGGGGACGAGCCCCGTGATCGCATGGAGCGTCGTCGACTTGCCCGCTCCGTTGGGGCCGATCAGCCCGACGATCTCACCCTCGGCGACGCGGAAGCTCAGGTTGCGCACGGCCGGGACGGGCCCGTAGCGCACCTCGAGCGAGACGAGCTCCAGCACCGGCTCAGCCATCCACGTCCTCCACGAGCCCGGTCTCGCCGAGGTACGCGCCCGCGACGTCGAGGTTGGCGCGAATCTCCGCCGGCGACCCCTCTGCGAGGGTCCGGCCCTGGTCGAGCACGTGCACCCGGTCGCAGACGTCCATGACGAGCGCCATGTTGTGGTCGATCAGCAGCACGCCGGCCTTGTGCTCGGCGCGGATCGAGTGAACGACTGCGGCGAAGTCCGGCACCTCGGCCTCCGGCAGGCCGGCGGCAGGCTCGTCCATCAACACGAAACGGGGGTCCGTCGCGAGCGCGCGGGCGACCCCGAGGCGCCGCTCGTCGCCGTGCGCGAGCGCCTCGGCGGGCACGTCCGCGTGGGCGCCCAGTCCGAGCAGCTCCAGCAGGCTGTCGGCCCGCTCCCGTGCTGCGCGGCTCCGCCGGCCGACCCCGAGTGCCGCCACCTCGACGTTCTCGCGCACCGAGAGTCGGCGGAAGGAGCGGCTGTGCTGGAAGGTCCGGGCGAGCCCGGCGCGCGCGCGGCGGTTCGCGCTCCAGGCGGTGATCTCCTTTTCCTCGAGCTCGACGACGCCCTCGCTCGGGCGGTCGAAGCCGGTGAGGACGTTCACGAGCGTCGACTTCCCGGCTCCGTTCGGCCCGATCAGGCCGACGACCTCGTCCCGGTGCAGCTCGAGCGTGACGTCCCGCAGCGCCTGGACGCCCTCGAACGACCGCGAAACTGAGGAGGCCCGGAGTGTTGCTCCGGGCCTCTCCTCAGCTTCCGTGCCTGTCGAGCCGGCCAAGCGCGGGTCAGAGCTTCGGGACGACCTTGGCCGTCACGAAGGCGACTCGGCTTCCGCGGTTGTTCTCGACCTTGATGACGCGGTACGTCCGGCCGAAGACGCTGTGCAACGAGGGCGAGAAGCTGACCCTCCCGTTCGACGTCTGTACCTTCTTGAACCCTTCGAGCGTGCGCGCCAGGACGGCACCGTTCGTCGAGCCTTTCGCACGCCTGATTGCAATGACGACGCCGTCGATCGTCCCGGTGCCCTGGATGAAGCCGCCGGTCGCGGCCTTCACCTGCTTGGCGAGGCGGTCGACCTTCGCTCGGCCGTCGTCTCCGAACACCGACGCATACGTGACCGCGTAGTAGTTCGTCACCCTCGGGCTCTGCGTCACCCAGTAGGTGCCGTCGCCCGCCCAGGAGTTGAGGATCGGCGTGTTGTTGTCGAGCGAGCGGAAGCCGGAGACGAAGGCCGGCAGCTCGCCGAACGCCGTCGACGTCACGTAGACGTCCGCCTGCTTTCCGTTCAGCCGAGTGACCGCGGCCTGGACATTGTTCGCGCCCGTCGCATAGCTCTCGCGTCCGACGATGCTTCCGCCGAGCTGCGTGTAGCGCTTCTCGAACGCCTGCACGACGTTCTTGAAGTAGACGAGGAGCGTGTTCGTGGCGATGCCAGCCTTGCGCCAGCCGCGTCGAATCGCGTACTCGGCCATCGCCGAGCCCTCGTCCTGGGCCACGTTGCCGAAGCTGAAGGCCAGGCGGCCCTTGCGGCCGAAGCGCTTCGGCCCCATCTGGTCGGTGCCGATGCAGGTCGAGATCGCGAGCTTGCCGCGATTGATCGCCTCCTGCACGACCGGTGTCGCGAAGTCGACGTCGCACGTCGTGAAGAGGATGTGCGCGCCCTTCGCCAGCAGTTGTCGCGCGCAGGACTTCGCACGCGCCGGATTGTTGTTCTGCGTGTCACAGGTGTCGAGGCGGAGCTTTCGTCCGTTCACGCCACCCTGGGCGTTGATCTCACGCACGCGGATCTTCGCCGTCGCGAGCGCCGGTCCGTCGAATGGGGCCATCTGCCCCTTCGCGTCGAACGCCCAGCCGATCACGATCGGCCCACTCGTCGCCGCCGTCGCACTGCCGCCGATTCCGGCCGCGAGGGCTGCCGCGCCCACCACGGCAGTCAGGAGCATCGCGACGACGCCCCATCTACGCCTGCCTCTCATCCAAGCCCTCCTTCGCCCGAGTATCTCGCCATTGAAGTGCATAGCTCGCGTGGGAGTCAATCGGATTCCAACCGCCTCAGTGCTTCCAGCCCGCGGCGCGAGAGCTGGCGAGGGTCCTCGAGCCAGAGCGACCCCTCGAGCTCGCTGTCGGAAAAGATCTCCAGGTCGTAGAGGCCGTTCCATTGCAGCGCGTCGAGGATCGGCCGGAAGTCGATCACGCCCTCGCCGGGCAGCACGCGATCGTTCGTGTTGCGCGTCGGGTCGCGCCAGTCCGCGACATGGACGGCCGCGATGCGGTGCCTGTGCCTGCTGATCTCCTCGAGCGGCTGGTTCCAGAGATGCCAGACGTCGTACATCAGCGCCACGCCCGGGCGGCCTGCCTCGCCGACCAGGTAGGCGGCTTCGTCGAGCGAGCTGACGATTGACCAGTACTCGGCGTACTCGCGCTGGATCGGCTCCAGGGCGACGACGACGCCCGCGCGTTGCGCCTCGTCGGCGATCGTCCTGATGCCGTCGAGGATGGTCGCCCTGTCTCCTGGGCCGGTCAGGAAGAGCACGCAGGGCGGCTCGAACGGCGCCAGGCGGCGGATGCCCGCGCAGATTGCCTCGACGCGCTCGTCCGGATCCTCGGGACCCTCCATCAGCGGCAGCGGCAGAATCGACGGCACGGCGGGGATCGAAGCTGCCGCCTCGAGCCCGCTCGCCCGGAACCGCTCCAGCGAGTCGTCCTCGAGCTTCATCTCCCAGATGCCGATGCCGTCCGCGCCCGCCGAGCGGTACGAGTCGAGGTCGTCGGCGAACGACTGCGTCACCGTCGTGATCTGGGAGATCGAGCGCCTCACCGGCGCAGAATCCGTCGGCGGAACGGAGGCCGGAGGAGCAGCTTGGCGACGATCGTGCCCGAGCCCGCGCCCAGGCCGGGGCCCGGATGTGTGCTCGCGCCGATGTGCCAGAGGCCGTCGATCGCGGTCGCATGGCCGGGGCTCTGTGGAAAGGGCCGCCAAAGGAAGTTCTGGTCGAGGGCGAGCGAGCC
>JBKPFP010000176.1:0-9963 GCA_046744435.1 Actinomycetota bacterium
GCCGTCCGGGTGATCCGCTCGTTACACGAGCTCGGGATCGAGGCCGTCGCCGTCTACTCGACCGCCGACGAGGGCGCGCTGCACACGCGCCTGGCCGACCGCGCCGTCTGCGTCGGCCCACCTGCCGCGGCCGACAGCTACCTGAAGATCCCGTCGCTGATCGCAGCCGCGACGACTACGCGCTGCGACGCCGTCCATCCGGGCTGGGGCTTCCTCGCCGAGAACCCGGCGTTCGCCGCGGCGTGCGACGAGAACGACCTCGTCTTCATCGGCCCGTCGGCCGAGACGATGGCGCGTATGGGCGACAAGGTGCTCGCGAAGCGCGAGATGGTCGCCCCCGGCGTGCCGGTCGTCCCGGGCACCGACGAGGCCACCTCGCTCGCCGACGTGCATTCCGCGGCCGCCGACGCCGGCTACCCGGTGCTGCTGAAGGCGGTTTACGGCGGGGGCGGCAAGGGCATGCGGCTCGTCGAGGGCCCCGAGGAGCTGGAGGGCGCGTACTCGACCGCGGCGGCCGAGGCCGACGCCGCCTTCGGCGACCCGGGCCTCTACCTGGAGAAGGCGATCGTCCCGGCGCGGCACGTCGAGATCCAGGTGCTCGTCGACGCGGAGGGCAACGTGCTCACGCTCGGCGAGCGGGAGTGCTCGATCCAGCGCCGGCACCAGAAGCTGATCGAGGAGTCGCCGTCGCCCGCCTTGACGCCGGAGACCCGCGAGGAGATGGAGGCCGCCGCCGAGCGGGCCTGCCGTGCGATCGGCTACCGCAGTGCCGGCACCTTCGAGTTCTTGCTCGGCCCGGGCAAGAGCTTCTACTTCATCGAGCTGAACGCGCGGCTCCAGGTCGAGCACCCGGTCACCGAGCTGCGGACGGGCATCGACCTCGTCCGCGAGCAGCTCCGCATCGCCGCCGGCGAGCCGCTCGGCCGCACCGGCCGGGCCGAGCGCCGCGGCCACGCGATCGAGGTGCGCATCAACGCCGAGGACCCGGCCCGCGGCTTCCTGCCCGTCCCGGGCCGGATCGAGCGCTTCCGCCCCCCGCTCGGGCCTGGCGTCAGGGTCGACTCGCACGTCGAGGACGGGACGATCGTGTCCCCGCACTACGACTCGCTGCTCGGCAAGGTGATCGTCTGGGACGAGAACCGACCCGCTGCGATCGCGCGCTGCCTGCGGGCGCTCGCCGAGACCGAGGTGCAGGGCGTGCCGACGACGATCGCGGCTGCCGCCGCGGTCCTGCGCAGCGAGGAGTTCGCGAGCGGCCGCTACTCGACGAGCTTCTTCGCCGAGGCGGGCGACCGCATCCCCGGCGTGGCGGCCCGCTGATGGCCGGACGCCGCGCAGCACGGCGCACTGCGCTCTTCGTCCTCTACCAGTGGGACGTGACCGGCCAGCCACTCGCGTCGCTCTACGAAGGGGAGATCGACCCCTTTGCGCGCGAGCTGGCCGAGGGCGTCTCAGCACACGCGGAGGAGCTCGACCGCACGATCACCGAGGCCTCCGAGGGCTGGACCGCGGACCGGCTGGGAGCGCTCGAGCGGAATGCGCTCCGCATCGGCGTGCACGAGCTGCAGACGGGCGACGTGCCGGTCGAGGTCGCGATCAACGAGGCGGTCGAGCTGACGAAGCGCTACGCCACCGACGAGGGGGCACGGCTCGTGAACGGGATCCTCGGCCGGATCGCGAAGGAGCGGGCGGCCTGAGCTCGCCCGCCGAGGAGTCTCTCCAGCGCGCCGAGGAGCTGCTCGAGCGGCTGGAGCACGCCCGGGCACGGCTCGAGCAGACCGCCGACTCGGAGGAGGCCATCGATGTCCTCGCCGAGCTGGCGGAGATCGCGAAGCAAGTAGAGGTCGAGATCGAGCGGGCGCGCCGCGAGGCCGAGCAGTGAGCATGCGCTCGCTGGATGAGCACCGGGCGCTCGTCGAGGGCTACCTCGAGACCATGGCGCTGCCCGGGGAGCTCGCCGAGCCGATGCGGTACGCGCTCGAGGGCGGCGGCAAGCGCCTCCGCCCGGTGCTCTGCCTCGCAACCGGCGAGGCGGCCAGCACCGACGCGGACGAGCTGCTGCCGGCAGCCGCGGCGATCGAGCTCGTGCACAGCTTCTCCCTCGTCCACGACGACCTGCCGGCCCTCGACGACGATGACCTCCGCCGCGGGCGGGCCAGCGCTCACGTCCAGTACGGCGAGGCGGTCGCGATCCTGGCCGGCGACGCGCTTCTGGCACAGGCGCTCGAGCTCGCGCTCTCCTACCAGACGCCCGTGGTCGCTCGTGAGCTCGTGGCGGCTACGCTCGGCATGATCCGCGGCCAGTACCTCGACATCACCGACGGCGAGCGCGAGCTGGCCGGCCTGCATGCTCTGAAAACGGGCCGCCTGTTCGGGGCCGCGGTCGGCTGCGCTCTCTGGGTGGCCGAAATCCCCGAGGCCGAGCAGGAACCGTGGCGCGCGTTCGCTCGGGAGTTCGGGCTCCTCTTCCAGGTCGTCGACGACATCCTCGACGAGGACGGCATCGCCGAGGAGCGCGGCCTTGACGCCGCGCGGTCGCTGGCGGCGGAGACGGAGCGGCGTGCCCGTGCCACTCTGGCCGAGATCCCGGCTGACACCGCTCGTCTGGACGAGCTCCTTTCGGGCCTAAGGCGCCGCTTGCGGCGCCGATCTCAGGACGAGCGGGCTTCGCCCGGTCGTCCGTCTGAAATGACCGGTCGACCCGATTGAACTTAAAGAGAAACGATCTCTGGGGAATGGTCGAAGCCCGCTAGCCTTCCTCCCGTGAAGAAGCGCCTGGACGTGCTCCTGGTCGAGCGGGGGCTCGCCGAGAGCCGGACGCAGGCGCAGGCGCTCGTCATGGCCGGGCTCGTCCCGGGTCACGCCAAGGCCGGCGAGCCGGTCGACGAGGAGGCCGAGCTGACCGTCGAGCAGCCGCCGCGCTTCGTCTCGCGCGGCGGAGACAAGCTCGAGCACGCGCTCGACGAGCTCGGCGTCGATGTCCGGGGCCGCGACTGCCTGGACGTCGGCGCCTCCACCGGCGGCTTCACCGACGTGCTTCTCCAGCGCGGAGCAGCACGGGTCGTTGCCCTCGACGTCGGGCACGGTCAGCTGCACCCGCGCATCCGGAACGACGAGCGCGTGAGGGTGCTCGAGCGCCAGAACGTGCGCCAGCTCCAAGCGCTGCCCTTCGCGCCCGAGTTCGTCACCTGCGACGTCTCGTTCATCAGCGTCCGCACCGCGCTGCCGCCCGCGCTGCGTCTGGCGGCGCCCGGCTGGGAGGCGCTCGTCCTCGTCAAGCCGCAATTCGAGGCCGGCCGCGAGGAGGTCGGCAAGGGCGGAGTCGTCCGCGACCGCGAAGTCCACCGCCGCGTGCTCCGCGAGGTCGCCGAGGCGGCACTCGACTGGGATGCCGCGACGGTCGGCGTCGTAGACTCGGGCCACCCCGGTCCGAAGGGCAACCGGGAGTTCTTCCTGCACCTCGTGCACCGCGAGAGGGCAACGCTGCCAGATGAGCTCGAAGGCTGGATCGACGACGCAACCCGCTAAGGCCGTCCGCCGCGCCGCGGTGATCACGCACGGCAAGCCCGCGACGATCGGCGAGGGGCTCGAGCGCCTGCGCCGGGTGGCTGACGAGGCCGGGATCGAGCTCGTCTTCTCGGGTGTCGAATCCGAGAAGCACGACCTGGGCCCGGCGGCCGGCGACGAGGACGCGGACGTCACCGTCGTCCTCGGCGGCGACGGGACGATGCTGCGCGCCCTGAAGGGCTCGCTCGAGACGCGCAGGCCGGTGATCGGCGTCAACTTCGGCTCGGTCGGGTTCCTGACCTCGATCCCCAGCGACGAGCTCGAATCCGGACTGCGTCGCGTGTTCGCCGGGGACTACGAGGTCGTCGAGCTGCCGACGCTCGAGGCCGAGGTCGGCGGCGCGACCCACGTCGCGGTCAACGACGTCGTCGCGGCCAGCTCGATGATCGGCCGCATGATCGAGCTGAGCTGGTCGGTGGGCGGTGAGGATCTCGGAGAGGTCCCGTGTGACGGCGTCATCTGCGCGACGCCCCCGGGCTCGACCGGCTACAACCTCTCGAACGGCGGACCGGTCCTCGTCTGGGGGCTGGACGCGATGGCGATCACGTTCATCGCCCCGCACTCGCTCCACGCCCGCCCGCTCGTCGTGCCGCGCAGCCGCGACATCGCCGTCGAGAACCGGACGGTGGACATGCCCGTCGCGGTGCTGATCGACGGCCACCGCGTCGGCGAGCTCGGCATCGGCGACCGCGTCCTCGTGCGCCTCGGCGGCGAGCGCAGCCTGCTCGCGTTACTGCCCGAGGCGACCTTCTTCCGGAGGTATCGCGAGACCTTTGCTTCGTAGGCTCCGAATCGAGAACCTCGTGCTCATCCGCGCGGCGGAGCTCGAGCCCGCCGCGGGGCTCAACGCGATCACCGGCGAGACCGGCGCCGGCAAGACGATCCTCGCGCAGGCGATCGGGCTCCTCCTGGGCGCCAAGGGCGACGCCGCCTACCTCGGCCCCGGCGCCGAGGAGGCCTACGTCGAGGCCGAGTTCGATCTCCCGGCGGGGCTGCTCGAGGAGGAGGGGCTCGAGGCGCTCGCCGACCTTCGGCCGGAGGGGGAGGACGGCCTCGTCCTCGCCCGCCGCGTCTTCGCCGACGGTCGCACACGCGCATATGCCTGGGGGCGCAGCGCCGCGCGTGAGGACCTCGCTGCCGCCGGGGAACGGCTGTTAGCAATGTCCGGACAGTTCGAGCAGCGGCGGCTGGCCCGGCCCTCGTACCAGCTCGACGTGCTCGACGCCTTCGCGGGCGAGGATCAGCGACGGCTGCGCGCGGAGGCGCGAACGGCCTGGCGCGAGCTGGGCGCGGCGCGCCGCGCGCACGACGAGGTCGCCCAGGGTGCGAGCGCGGCGGAGGCCAGGCTGGCCGAGCTGCGGGCGCTCGTCGAGGACACCGAGGGGCTCGAGCATGGCGCCGAGGAGGCGCTGCGGGAAGAGCGCGAGCGGCTCCGCCACGTGACCGAGCTCGCCGAGGCGGCGGGCACCGCGTCGACAGCTCTGGCTCCGGAGGACGGCGAGGGCGCCGCCGGTCTTGCCGCGCGAGCCGAGGGCGCCCTGCGGCCGGTCGAAGGGCTCGCTCCCGAGCTGGCCCGGGCCGCAGCGGAGCTGCGCGGCGTCGAGGTGACGCTGCGCGAGACGAACCTCGAGCTGCGCGCCTTCCTCGAAACGCTCGAAGCCCGGCCGGACCGGCTGGAGCAGGTCGAGGGCGAGCTCGACCGGTTCGCCGAGGCCAAGCGGCGTTTCCGCTGCGCGTCGTACGACGAGCTCCTGGCCCGCGCGACGGAGGCACGGAGCGAGCTGGGCGCCCTCGACGAAGGCTTCGACCCCGTGGGCGCGGCGGCCCAGGCGCTCGTGGGCGCCGAGAAGCGCGTCGGCGAGCTCGCGGAGCAACTGCGGGCCGCTCGGAAGCGGGCCGCGGAGCCGTTCGCGCGGGCGGTCGCCGAGGGCCTGCGCGGCATCGGCATGGGGGAGGGGGAGTTCCGGGTCGAGCTGCGCGAGCGTGACCCCGGGGCGAGCGGCGCGGACGAGGTCGTCTTCCTCATCCGCCCGAACGCGGGTCTGCCGTTCGGGCCGGTCGCGGAAACCGCATCCGGCGGGGAGCTGTCGAGGATCGCGCTCGCAATCGCGGCCGTCGGCGGAGGCGAGACGCTCGTGTTCGACGAGATCGACGCGGGCATCGGCGGCGAGACCGCGCATGCCGTCGGCGAGCTCCTGCAGCGGCTCGGGGAGCGTGCGCAGGTGCTCACGATCACGCACCTCCCGCAGATCGCGAGCCTCGCCGCGCGGCACTTCCGGGTCGAGAAGGTCCCGGGCGACCCGACGCACACGAGAATCGAGCCGCTCGCCGACGAGGAGCGGGCGGACGAGCTCCGGCGCATGCTCGGCGGCCGCGAGTTCCTGTCCAGCGTGCGATGAGCACCTCGCGCGGCAACTTCGTCGAGCACACCGGTCCGGCCAGGCTCGACCGCAGGACGAAGCACCTCGTGCGGCGCCTCGGACCGGACGACGTCGCGATCATCGACCACACCGACCTCGATCGCGTGTCCGCGGAGGAGCTGCTCGAGTCGGGCGTGCGCGTCGTCGTCAACGTCTCCAGCTCGCAGACGGGTCGTTTCCCAAACCCGGGGCCGTTGCTCCTCGTTCGCGGTGGCGTTCGCCTCATCGACGCGCCCGGCGCGGAGCTGTTCGACTCCGTCAGCGACGGCGACCTGCTCACCGTGCGCGGCGCGAGCGTCTTCCGGAACGGCGACTGTCTCGTCTCCGGTCGGCTCTGGCGAGCCCCGGACCTCGCGGCGGCCCTCGCCGAGCAGCGCGGGCGCGTGACCGAGGCGCTCGAAGCCTTCGCGGACAACACGATGCGCTACTTGCGCGAAGAGGGCCGCTTCCTCGCCGAGGGCATCGACTTCCCGCCGCTCGAGACGCGCTTCCGCGACCGGCACGCGCTCGTCGTCGCGCGCGGCCCGGGCCACAAGCGCGACCTGCGCATCGTCAAGCCGTACGTGCGCGACTTCAAGCCGGTCCTCGTCGGCGTCGACGGAGGCGCTGACGCCCTGCTCGAGGCGGGCTACCGGCCGCACGTGATCGTCGGCGACATGGACTCCGTCTCCGACGGCGCGTTGCGCTCGGGCGCCGAGCTCCTCATCCACGCCTACCCGGGCGGGGAGGCGCCCGGGGCCGAGCGCGCCGAGCGCCTCGGCGTCCGCTACGAGACCGTGCCTGCGATGGGCATCAGCGAGGACGTCGCGCTGCTGCTCGCCTACGAGAAGGGCGCGGAGCTGATCGTCGCCGTCGGGACGCACTTCAATGTGGTCGAGTTCCTCGAGCGCAACCGCCCGGGCATGTCGTCGACGTTCCTCACGCGCCTGAAGGTGGGCGAGATCCTGGTCGACGCGAAGGGGGTCTCGAGGCTCGTCAGCAGGCAGGTCGGCCTGTGGCCGCTCGTCGCGTTCACCGCCGCCGGGCTCGGTGCACTCGTCGTCGCGGTTCTCGCCTCGCCGCAGCTGCGCGACCTGCTCGATCTGCTCGGGTCGAAGCTGCTCGACGCGCTCGGCGTCGGCTGACCCGGTGCGAGTCGCCGCGACACGCGAGCTGCTCGCTCCGCCCGAGGACGTCTGGGCCCTGCTCTCGGAGCCGTACCACCTCTCGGACTGGTGGCCCGGCTACTCGAGCGTGCACCCGGACCGTCGCGGGCTCGCGCCCGGCGCCCGCTGGCAGATCGTCCGCAGCCGGCAGACGGGGCTCCTACGCAAGCCGGGCGGCCCGGGCCTGATCGTCATCGAGGCGGTCGAGCCCGGTCGCGCGCTGGCCTGGCGCGACATCGAGCAGGGTTTCGCGGCAGAGGTGCGGATCATCCGCTCGGGTGGCAACACACGCGCGGCCCTGACGCTGGACGCCTCCTGGTGGCGCCTCGTCACCGAGGGTCTCCGCTCCTCGCCCCGGGAGGCGCTCACCCGGCTGCATGCCCTCTGCCAGACTGCCGCCACGCTCTGAGACCAGCCAACTGAGATGTTCGACCTGCGTTATCACGTCGCCTCGCTGGCGGCCGTCTTCCTCGCCCTTCTGATCGGGATCCTCGTCGGCGTGGGCATCTCCGGTCGCGTCGACGAGCAGCAGAACGACCTCCTGCGTGAGCGCATCGACCGGCTAGAGGCCGAGGTGCAGAGCGCGGGCGAGCAGCGCGCGGGCCTCGTCCGCGAGCAGAAGGCGGCGCGCGCCTTCATGGAGGACGCGTATCCGCAGCTGATCGAGGACCGCCTCAAAGGCAAGCGGATCGCGGTGCTCTTCGTTGGCTCCGTCCACACGGGTCTTCGGGATCAGGTCGAGCGCGCGCTGGCTGACGCCGGGGCGCGCCGGGCGCTCCGCCTGCGGGCCTTGAACCTGCCGATGAACGTCGAGCAGGTCGACCGGGCGCTCGACGGGCACGCCGAGCTCGAGCGGTTTCGGGGAGACGGCGCTCTCGAGGACCTCGGGCGCGAGCTCGGCAGGGAGTTCGTGGCCGGCGGCCAGACCCCGGCATGGGACGCGCTGACGCCGGTGCTCGTGAAGGAGCGGGCCGGGCGATTGTCGAGGCCGGCCGACGGAGCGGTCGTGGTGCGGACGACCGGCCCGCAGCGCGGCGAGACCGCGCGCTTCCTCGCTGGTTTCTACGCCGGCCTGGCGGACAGCGGGGTCCCCGCCGTCGGCGTCGAGCGGGTCGAGGAGAACCCGTCCGCGGTCCCGATCTGGAGCCGAACCGGCCTCTCGACCGTGGACGACGTCGACGAGCGCTCGGGCCGGCTGGCACTCGCGCTCCTGCTCGCCGGCGGGCGCACCGGGGACTACGGGCTGAAGGAGACCGCCGACGACGGGCTCGTGCCGCCGCTCGACTCGGTGCCCACGGAGGCCGGTGGCTGAGGTCAGGGCCGTCCTGGTCGCCGCGCGTGACGAGGAGGAGGCCATCGGCGAGACCGTGCAGGCGTTACGGGACGAGTTCCCCGAGGCCGACGTAATTGTTGCCGACGACGGGTCGCGCGACCGGACGGCGGTCGAGGCGGAGCGCGCCGGCGCACAGGTCCTTCGGCTGCCCAGGCTCGGCAAGGGCCAGGCGCTGGCGCTCGGCGAGCGCGAGGCGCCGCCCGGGCCGTTGCTCCTCTGCGACGCCGACGTGCGCGGCGACCTGCGTCCGCTGGCCGACGGCGAGGCCGATCTCGTCGTCGCGGTCTTCGCGGAGCGGCAGGGAGGCGGCTTCGGGCTCGCCAAGCGCGCGGGACGGGCTCTCGTCCGCGCACTGTCGGGCTACGAGCCGGTCGAGCCTCTGTCGGGGCAGCGCTTCCTCTCGGCCGCGGCACGGGAGCGGTGCTTCCCGCCGGCGGCCGGCTTCGGGTGCGAGGTGCGGATGACGATCGATGCCGTCCGCTCCGGGCTGCTTGTCGTCGAGGTCGAGCTGCCTCTGACCCACCGCGCGACCCGGCGCGACGCGCGCGGCTTCGCCCACCGGGGGCGGCAGCTCCTCGACGCCGTGCTCGCGTGCGGCCCGCTCGGCGTCAACCACCGGGGCGTGCGGCTGCCGCTCGTCGGCTGGACGAGCGGCGTCGGGAGCAGCCCGGCCGTGGGGGCGGTGGCCGCGGTCGGACTCGCCGACGACCTCTGGAGCGGGCCCGAGCGGGGCTTCTCGGCGCACCTGCGTGCAGGCGGCACGACCGGTGTGCTGAAGCTCGTCGCGATCCCGCTCGTCGGCTTCGCGGCGACGCGCAGGCTCTCCGGCGCGCTGCTCGTCGGGCTCGCCGCGAACTTCCTCAACCAGCTCGACACCCGGCCCGGCCGCGCGCTGAAGGCGTACCTCCTCGCCGCGCTCGTCGTGCGCGCGCCGCTCGCCAGAGCCGTCCTCCTCCTTCCCTACGATCTCCGAGAGAGGACGATGCTCGGAGACGCAGGGGCGAACGCGCTGGGCGCGATGCTAGGCTTGAATTCCGTGAGTCGACTCACGGGAAGAGGCCGCTGGCTGGCGATCGGAGCGCTGGCGGGCCTTACTGTCCTCGGGGAACGACGTTCGCTCGGCGCGATGATCGACTCGGCGCCCGGGCTCTCGTGGCTCGACCGGCTCGGTCGGGTGGAGCCTTGACCGCGACGAAGTACGTCTTCGTCACGGGCGGGGTCGTCTCGTCGCTCGGCAAGGGCATCACCGCGGCCTCGCTCGGGCGCCTGCTCAAGGCGCGCGGGCTCAGCGTCCAGGTGCAGAAGTTCGACCCGTACATCAACGTCGATCCCGGCACGATGAGCCCCTTCCAGCACGGCGAGGTGTTCGTCACAGAGGACGGCGCCGAGACCGACCTCGACATCGGCCACTACGAGCGCTTCATCGACGAGAACCTCTCGCGCAACGCGAACCACACGTCGGGGTCGATCTGGTACTCGGTGCTGCGCAAGGAGCGCA
>JBKPFP010000134.1:0-3739 GCA_046744435.1 Actinomycetota bacterium
TTGCCCAATGCGCCACCCGCCTGACCGGACGACAGACGCGCGAGTGGCCTCCGGTGCATCGCTCGCCGGTTGCCACGGTCGACGACAAGCACGGACGCCGTTGGGGACAGGTTCTGGGGACAGGTTCGGGGATTTCCGGGGCGGCTCAGGGTCCTTCGAGGAAAGGGTGCTGCAAGCGGAGAAACCAACCGAATTGCAGGGAAAGCGCATTACCAAGCGCCTTTCCAAGGCCACATAGCAGCGGGGCGCAACCATGGTAAGGAGGGGGTCGACGGTTCGAGTCCGTCAGAGGGCTCTCAGAAGTTCCTGCTAATCAGCCCCTTCCGCTTGCCCCCGCCGCGACCTGTCGTGGCTTCGACGTCCACCGAGCGTCCACCGCCCGCCGAGGAACGCTTGCGCGAGGCCTGGAAGCCGTGTCGCTGTGCGGCTTTGCGGGCTTGAGCGTCGACGTCCACCCAGCGTCCACGGCCCGTTCGAGCGCAAGCGTCATGGGAGCGTGTCGGCCGGGGTCACGCCGAAACTCGCGCACGATAAGCGCGCCCAGAAACGCCGAGACCTGCGAACCGCGACTTGCGCTCAATCGGGTCGCTGCACCTCGGCCTGTCGATCTGACTGAGCCGGGAGAGGGGTAGATATGCCGCCGGCTGGGTGGCCGGCGTTCATTTGCGTCGCGCGCGCGTGTGTAACTGCCGGAGCGGAGTCGGAACGTTAGGCGCCGACCATCGACTCTGACGGCCACTTGAGCCAGACGAGCGCGACGATGATGGCGACATCAAGCGCGAGCCCAAACAGAATCACGGGTTGAAAGAAGACGACGAAGAAGAGAAGCGATAGCGCTGCTCCCGTGAGGGCGAATGCCCGCCACCACTCGGCATGCGCCCAGAGGCCCCCGCCCGCGATCACGAAGGCGGCGCCGGCGGCGAGTGTGAGCGCCAGGCCGAGGACCTTCTTTTCCCCGATGAGCCAGGAGTCGGGCACGCCGATGACCTGTGCCGCCACGATCGCGCCGTGACCGAAGAGGAAGGCGATGATCAGGAATCGCCACACGGTGTCTATCGGTCCACGTTCGAGTGCTTTGCGATGAACTCTGCGGTTGCGGCCCGAATCTCCTTCGCGTGCCCGAACAAGAAGTGCCCGCCGGTCAAGCCGATGAACTCGCTGTTCGGGATCCTGCGCGCCATCTCGCGCCCGCCTCGGAGCTCGCGTGGATCGTCGATCGCTTGGAAGATGAGGGTCGGAGTCTTCAGTCGCTCGAAGGGAACGTCGTTCACGCCGGGGTTCGAGTGCTCGTTGTCGAAGACGATTCCCTCGGTGCGTTCTGAGATCGGCAGTCCGGCCACGTAGGCGTTCGCGACGATGAAATCCTTCTGCTCGTCGGTCAACGTTGCGCGGACCTCCTTCGGCAGCAAGAGTCCGATCAGCGTGTCCGGGGCGAACTTGATCGCCGCCCAGTAGATGAGGTCGTGCTCACGGACGAGCTTTGGGATGGGATCCGGCGGAGGCCCTGGAACGGCTGAGGAGAGCAGGATCAAGCCGTCGGTTCGCTCCGGATAGTCAATCGCGAACCACATCGCCGAGGCCCCACCGGCCGAGTTGCCGACGACACTCACGTGGTCGATTCCGAGATGGTCGAGGAGGTCCCGGTAGGCGGCGGCCTGAAGCCTCGGCGTCGCGCCGTCGGGAAGCGACGACTTCAGGTACCCGAAGCGAGACACGTACACGAACCGGTAGCGCTCGTCGAAGTTGCGCCAGCGCGTCACGAGGTACTCCGCGTGGTCGACCCCGCCCGTGATGCCGTGGGAAACGAGCACGGTTGGACCGTCGCCGACAACGCGGTACTGAATGTCGCCGTACTTCGACTCGTAGGTCGTTGTCGGAATGCTCGCGAGCCGGCTCCGCGCCTCGCGTAGGTCGTGCCGGAAGAGAACGACGACAACAACGACGCCGGCGAGCAGGATCAAGCCGAGCACGCCGAGCACGATCAGGACAACTCGCTTGATCTTCGGCCTCTGCGGCACCGACGCCTCGCTCGCCGGTGGACGCGATGGCCGGCGCTCGCGCGGGAGCGCTTCCGCCTCGTCGCGCCTGTTCTGTTCTGTGACTGTCATGGCTCTTTCCCCCAACCCCGCCGGTGATGATTCACTCGTCTGGACCCTCGCTTGCGGAACGCGCCGTCCCGGTCTGCAGCGACCGCGCCCGCCTTCCAGCCTGGCGCCCGGCCACCGGCCGGTGGCCAGATCGATTCCACCGAAAGACCGCTCGCCATGAGGAGCCAGGAGGTGAGCGAGTTGCAGCACCACATCTCACCGGCCCGCAGTTCGTCGCGACCCCAAACCGGCGTGGGCACGTGCGGAACGAGATCGAGGACGCGGCGCGCCGGAGCCTCGTTCTCCGTCAGTCGTCGCGGACTCTCGACGGCGTAGTTGTATGCGGTGACGCCGCCGCGCCAGCAGCGCACCTCGTAGCGGAGGATGCGCAGTCGCCCCGCCCATCGCGCGCCGACGGACCCCTCGGCGACGACGCCGCGTCCGGCGCCATTCGAGTCGGCGACAGGCCCCATTACGATGACAAAGCGCCCCTCGGGCACGCGTCCCGCGAGGACCGAGTGGTAGATGTCGCGGGCTTCGCGGTGCTCGAGACACGATCCGACGGCCTCGAAGAGCTTGCCGCCGATGCGGAGCACGTGCCCGCGAGCACCGAGCGGGAGCCAGTGGAGGTCGACGCCGGATCGCGACCCGCTGGACATCGGGCGATGTCAGACCTCCTTCGGCACGTGGCCGTTGAGCGTGAAGACGAAACGCATCGCCTTGTGCCCGAGGTCGGCGGTCGGGTCGAACATGCACGGGCAGCCGCCGTCGATCACGGCGATGCCGCGCTCCCGTCCATATGCGGTGGCCGCGTCCGAGACGCTGCCGGCGCCGAAGGAGCGGTGCATCCAGACGTGCTCGATCCCGAGCTCGGCGCACTCGCGCATCGTCTCTTCGGCGAGGTCCGGCCTGGTTCCGATCACGACGGCGTCGACACCGCCGGGGATCGAGCGCAGGTCGTGGTAGGACGGATCGCCTTCGACCTCTTCGGCGTTCGGGTTGACGGCGAAGACCTGGTAGCCGCGCTCGCGCAGGCGCTTGTAGACGACGTTGCTGCCGTGGTTTTCCGGCTTGCGCGAGACGCCGGTGACGGCGACTCGCTTGTTGGCCAGGAATTCAGATGCGGCGTTCTTGATCGATGGCATCGAAGCCTCCTTCACTTGGGGCGGTTCAGACCTCCAGCGCGTCGGTCATGCGTTTGTCACCTCGTTGGAAGCCGTCGGGTGTCCGCGGCCGCAGTCCGATCGCGCGGTCGAACGCGACGTGGCCGGCCCAGGCGAGCGCCGCGGCGACGTAGCCGAGCGGCAGCGCTGCGGCCAGCACGACGACAGCAAGCGCGAGCGGGCCCCAGAACCGGTGCAGTGCGTTGTAGAGCGGGACTGCGCGCGGGTGCAGCTGGCCGCGAGCGAGCCCGGGCGCGATCCCGTAGAGCACGGCGAGGTCGGGCGCGAGCGCGAACGCGACCGCCGGCCACCAAGCGGCGTCCCAGACGACGATCACCACGACCGCGGACGCGGCCAGGGCACCAGCCAACGTGGCGTATGCGAAGCGGCCGGGCCTGCGACCCACGAGCTGAGAGGCGATCGCGTCCACGGCCGCCTACCTTGCGGAGACCGCGTCGGCGGAATAAAGCGGCGACCCCGGCTCGCTGG
>JBKPFP010000382.1:0-5069 GCA_046744435.1 Actinomycetota bacterium
GCTGGTTCCCGACCAGGCCGACCGGGTGCCCCCCGAGCCGCGCGAAGCCGCAGACGATGTTCTCCGCGAACCGCTCGTGCACCTCGAGGAAGTCGCCGTCGTCGACGACCCGCCGCACGTCGTCCTTCATGTCGTACGGCTTGTTCGGGTTGTCCGGGATCCGTGTGTCGAGCTCCGCGTCCTCGCGATCGACGGCATCCGAGGGCTCGGCGTCCGGCGGCGGGTCGATGTTGTTCTGGGGCAGGAACGAGAGCAGATAGCGCGCGTCCTCGAGACAGGCCTCCTCGGTGGGCGAGATGAAGTGCGCGACTCCCGACTTCGACGCATGCGTCGCAGCCCCGCCCAGCTCCTCGAACGTGACCTCCTCGCCGGTCACCGTCTGCACGACCTCGGGGCCGGTGATGAACATGTACGAGGTGCCCTCGACCATGAGGACGAAGTCGGTCATGGCCGGCGAGTAGACGGCGCCGCCCGCGCAGGGGCCCATGACGAGGCTGATCTGCGGGATCACGCCCGAGGACTGCACATTGCGCCAGAAGATCTCCGCGTAGCCCGCCAGCGAGACGACGCCCTCCTGGATCCGCGCCCCGCCCGAGTCGTTGATGCCGATCACGGGGCAGCCGTACTTCGCGGCCAGGTCCATGACCTTGCAGATCTTCTCTGCGAACGCCTCCGACAGGCTGCCGCCGAAGATCGTGAAGTCCTGCGAGAAGACGAAGACCTTGCGGCCCAGGATCGTGCCGTAGCCGGTGACGACGGCGTCCCCGTACGGACGCCGGTCCATCATCCCGAAGTAGGGATTTCGGTGCCGCACGTAGCGGTCGAGCTCGACGAACGAGCCCGAGTCGAGCAGCGTCGCGACCCGTTCGCGCGCGAGCAACTTGCCCTGCTTGTGTTGCCGCTCGACAGCCTGTTCGCTGCCGGCGTGCAGCGCCTCCTCGCGCAGCCGCCCCAGCTCCTCGAGCTTCTTGCTCGTCGATTCGTCAGTCGCGGCCACGCCGCGTGAGCCTAGCGCTGCACCGGCACCGGAGTCGCGTCCTCGAAGCGCGGCTTGCGCCCGATCAGCCAATCACCCGCCGCGTAGCTCTCCGCGTAGCAGCTCTCGTGGACGAGCCGCGAGGTCGCGTGCCCAGGTGCCTCGATCGTGATGTCGTACCCGAGCGGCTCGACCGGAAAATCGAGCAAGGCGAACCCGCCGAATTCGTCCGCGACAGCCGTTGCGCCTGCAACACGTCCGGCCGAGATTCCTGACCAAGGCCGGGACGGCGTGGCCGTGATCGTCGCGCCCGGGACGGCGTCTTCTGTCGCCTCGTCGAGCACGAAACCCGCGAATCCGCACGCCGCGGAGCTCGACCCGGCCGGCAACTCGATCGCAGTGTCCGATACGGACAGGCCTGAACCGGCGTTCTGGTCGAGTGGGTACAGCGCCGCCGGCCGTGGCCCGAACGGCGTCATCGGCTCGGGGTGAGACGAGACTGGCTCGGCCTCGGCGACACCCGCCGTCTGCTCGGAATCGGCTATCCCACGCGAGAACACCTCCTCGACGCAACGTTCGTGCACTGGATCTGCGGTCGAGCCGTAGGCCACGGAGACGGTGTCCTCGATTCGGTAGGGATCTGGACCCTCCGGCGCGCGCTGGACCCACACGCAGGCCTGATCCGGATCACCTTCGACGCCCGTCAAGCGAAAAATCGCGAGCCACGCGTCGTCGCCGTGGCTGTTGCGGCTCGGAAAAAGTCCGATCAGGACACGCGTTCTTCGTTCCCAGAAGTCCGGGAAGAAGACGGTCTCACGCATGCTCATCGCTTGCGCGCTGGCGACCTTCTCGGCTTCGTCGCGACTCAGACCGGGGTCATGGTCGCCCGTTCCCCCTAGGCCGGCGACGATGAAGAGCCCGACGATCGCAGCGACTCCTCGGTGCATCGGCGGGATTGTGACAGGCGGATAGAGTCGTGGTCATGGGACTCCCGCCCGTCGACCGCTCGACGATCTGGCCGTACGAGGGCGGCGAACAGGGCGAGTTCTACTACCAGCGGTACGGACACCCGACCGGCGCGGCGGCCGAACAGGCTCTGGGCGAGCTCGACGGCGGTGAAGCGCTGCTCTTCGCATCCGGCACCGGTGCCGCCACGTCCGTCCTGCTCGCACTGCTCGGCCCCGGCCAGACCGTGGCCATCGCCGAGGGCTCGTACTTCGGGACGACAGTACTGCTCCGCGAGCTCGAGCGCTGGGGCCTGCGCCACGTCCACTTCGACCAGACCAATGCACCACCCGAAGGAGTTGACCTCGTCTGGCTCGAGGCGCCTTCGAACCCCTTCCTGACCATGCCCGATCTCGAGGCTGCGGCCGCGCACCCGGCCCCGGTCCTCGTCGACGCGACCGCGGCCACTCCCGTTCATCTGCGCCCGCTCGAGCACGGCGCCGACCTCGTCCTGCACAGCGCGACGAAATACCTCGGCGGCCACTCGGACGTGCTGCTCGGCGCGGTCGTCTGCCGCGACCCCGAGACCGCCGCGCGCCTGCGCGAGTTCCGTACGCGCACGGGCATCGCTGCCGCGCCCGACGCGGCCTGGCTCCTCCTCCGGGGACTGAAAACGCTCGAGCTCCGCGTGCAGCGGCAGGCCGAGACCGCCCGCGAGCTCGCGCGCCGCCTCGAGGCGCACCCGCAGGTCGAGGTCGTGCGCTACCCGGGCTTCGGCGGGCTGCTCTCGTTCGACGTCGCCGGCGGCGGCGAGGCGGCCCGCCGCGTCGAAACCTCCACGCGGCTGATCGTCAACGCGACGAGCCTCGGCGGCGTCGAGTCGGTGCTCGAGACGCGGCACCGGTGGGAGGGCGACCGCGTGCCCGAGGGCCTCGTGCGTCTCAGCGTCGGCCTCGAAGACCCCGAGGCGCTCTGGAGCGACCTCGAGCAGGCGCTGCCGGACTGACCTCGACTACTCGCGTCACCCCGACCCGCTCGAGGAAGCGGCGGTCGTGCGTGATCAGAAGCAGCGTGCCGTCGAAGGCGGCCAGCGCACGCTCGAGCTCCTCGACGGCGGGCAGGTCGAGGTGGTTCGTCGGCTCGTCGAGCGCCAGGCAGCCCACGCCCCGCGCCGCGAGCACGGCGAGCTCGGCGCGCGACCGCTCGCCGGGCGAGAGGCTGCGCGCGCGGCGTTGGAGGTGCTCCGCATAGAGGTCGAACTTCGCGAGCAGCGTCCGCGCTTCCGTCTCCGGTAGCTCCGTGGCCGAGCGGAACGAGGCGAGCAGAGGCTCGTCGAGAGGCAGCAGCGAGCGCGCCTGCCCGATCTCGCCGAAGGCCACCGAGGGTCCGACCCGCCGCGCACCCGCCGCGAGCGGGAGCCGGCCGAGCAGCGCCTCGAGCACCGTCGTCTTGCCGCTCCCGTTCGGGCCGGCGATCGAGATGCGCTCGCCCCAACGAACGTGGAGGTCGAGCGGGCCCAGACGGAACGCACCTCGCTCCAGCACCGCCTGCTCGAGCGAGACGACGAGGTCGCCCGAACGGCCTTTCGGGGCGAGGTCGAGCCGCAGCTCCCACGGCTGCCACGGCTTCTCGACGCGCTCGCGGTCGAGGCGCTCGACCCGGAGCGCGGCAGCCCGCGTCTTCGACATCAAGGCGTGCGTCGCCCGGCGGTTCGCCTGCTTCCCGCCGACTCGCGCCTGCTCGCGCCGCTCCCGATGGAGGTCGCCGAAGCGCGCCCGCTCCTCGGACCAATGGGCGTACTGCCGCTCGTGCTCGAGGCGGGCGCGTTCGCGCGCGGCCTCGTACTCGCTCCAGCCGCCCGGGTAGGTGTGCACCCGCTGCGTCCCCGCCTCGAGCTCGACGATCCGGCTCACCGCGCGGTCGAGCAGCGCACGGTCGTGCGAGACGAGCACGACGCTGCCGTCGCCGCCGAGCACGAAGCGCTCGAGCAGCTCGAGGCCGGCGAAATCGAGGTCGTTCGTCGGCTCGTCGAGCAGGTAGACGTCGAAACGCGCGAGCAGGATCGAGGCCAGCGCCGCGCGGCCCTGCTCTCCGCCGGAGAGAGCGCCGACCGGCCGGTCGAGCGGCGCGGCCAGCCCGACGTCCGCGAGGACGCCGCGCGCGCGGGCCTCGAGATCGGCGCCGCCGAGGGCGAGAAAATGGTCCAGCGCCTCGGCATGCGGCTCCGCCAGGGACGGATCGGCGGCGAGCGCGGCTTCGAGGCGGTCGAGCTCGGCCTCGGCCTCCCCCACGCCGGTGCGGCGCGCGAGGTAGGAGCGCAGGCTCTCGCCAGGAGCGAGGTCACGCTCCTGCGGCAGGTAGCCCACCCTCAGCGTCGGCGGGTTGCGCGAGACCCTCCCGCTCTCGAGCGGCTCCAGCCCGGCGAGCGCGCGCAGCAGCGTCGTCTTGCCGCGGCCGTTCGGCCCGACGACGCCGATGCGGCTCGCGGGTGTGACAGCCAGCGAGACGCGCTCGAGAATCGCGCCGGCGCCGCGGTGGATCGTGATCTCGTGTGCGGCGAGCGTGCCGCCGTGGTGCATCGCAGGACCTCCTGACCGAAGCAGAGCCGTCGGGCTCCGCGGAAGGGACTCGTCTATTCGGTCAGCGATCCGTCATCAGACGACGCCACAACTGGCGCCGCTCAGAGCTTAGCTCGCCGAGAAGCCGGAGGTCGGATTCGAACCGACGGCCTGCTCATTACAAGTGAGCTGCTCTGACCAGACTGAGCTACTCCGGCTCGACGCAGATGGTAGCCGCGGCTAACTGAGAACCTGGCGCGAGCGCTGGTGGGTCTGGATCTTGCGCTTGACCCGCTGCAAAGCGTTGTCGATCGTCTTCGTGTCGCAGCCGAGCTCGTCGGCCATCTCCTCGTAGGACGAGCCCTCGAGGTACAGGCGGAGCGCGTCCGCCTCGAGCTTCGACAGGCCGGTGCCGAGCGTGAAGACGAGGCTCTGCAGCTCCTCGGACGAGATGACGACGACGGACGGGTCGTTGACGCCCGGGCCCGGCAGCGCGTCGCCGAGCGTGCACTCGCCCTCCGGGTCCTGGCCCGCGGGGGTGTGGCTGAACGAGACGTACGTGTTGAGCGGCGCGTGCTTGTAGCGGGTCG
>JBKPFP010000227.1:0-3556 GCA_046744435.1 Actinomycetota bacterium
CCCGGCACCGACTGCGTAACGAAACCGACTGCAGCGCGGGCGAGAGACTATTCTCGCCCGCGTGCGTCTCTACCTCGTGCGCCACGCGGAGGCCGAGTCCGGAGAGCCGGACGAGCTGCGGCGGCTGACTGCCGAAGGCCGCGAGCAGGCGCGGGCGCTCGGTCAGCGGCTTCGCGCCGAGGACGCGCGACCCGCGTCGATCCTCACGAGCCCCCTCTTGCGGGCCCGTGAGACGGGCGGCGAGCTCTCGCGGGCACTCGACGTCGGGACCGAGCCCGACGAGCGGCTCGCACCGGGAGCCACCGCCGACGACGTCCGTGCCGCGATCGCCGGTCGCGGCGACGAGGTAGTCGTTGTCGGCCACCAACCGGACTGCGGTCAGATCGCCGCGGCGCTAACCGGCAGCCCCGAGCCTCCGTTCCCGGCCGCCGGCCTCGTCGTCCTCGAGGTCGAATAGCGGCTCTCCGGCGACGAGCCGGCGCTCGACCTCGGCATACCAGTCGCGCGCCCACGTGATGAAGTCGAGCCCGTACCGGAGCACGAGGTACGGGTACTCGCGCCCCTCGTCGATCCCCGCCCGCGCCTCGACCTCGATCTCGCGGAACCTCTGCAGGACGAGGTCGAAGATCATCTGCTGCATGCGGAGGTTGGCGAGCACGTCGTCCTGCGAGAGCACGTCGCCGAAGAAGAGGCGGAGCAGGCCCTCGTCGCGCAGCTCGAAGATCGCGCCGTCGACGCTCGTCAGCCACTCCCGCAGGGCCTGTTCCCCCTTCGCGGTCAGCGTGTACTCGGTCCTCTTCACGCGTCCTCGTGGCTCGTCCTTGGCATCGACCAGGCCCTCCTCGCGCAACCGGTGCAGCTCGGGGTAGATCTGGCCGAAGCTCGCGCCCCAGAAGAAGCGCGTCGATGTGTCGATCGCCTTCTTGATGTCGTAGCCGGTGCGGATGCCGAGCTTCAGCATTCCGAGGATCACACGCGCCGTTGGGGTGAGACTTGACATATCTGGCAGTTATGTTAGATCATATCGGGTAGATATGTCCAGTACGGTCACGGTCGACGGGTTGCGCAAGTCCTACGGCAAGGTCGAGGCCGTTCGGGGCCTCACCTTCGAGATCGGCTCGGGCGAGGTGTTCGGCATCCTCGGGCCGAACGGCGCCGGCAAGACGACCACGGTCGAGATCCTCGAGGGCTACCGCGAGCGCGATGCGGGCACCGTCAACGTGCTCGGCGAGGACCCGGCCGAGGCCGGCCGGGTCTGGCGCGGGCGGATCGGCGTAGTACTCCAGTCCTCGGCGACCTATGGCGAGCTGACCGTGCGCGAGCTGCTCGCACTGTTCGCCGGCTACTACGACCGCCCGCTGGCCGTCGACGACGTGGTCGATCTCATCAGGCTCGGCGAGAAGCGCGACGCGCGCGTGCGGACGCTCTCGGGGGGCCAGAAGCGGCGCATGGATCTCGGCATCGCCCTCGTCGGCGACCCCGAGCTGCTCTTCCTGGACGAGCCGACGACCGGCTTCGATCCAGGAGCACGCCGCCGCGCGTGGGAAACGATCCGCTCGCTGCGCACGCTTGGCAAGACGATCCTCCTGACCACCCATTACCTCGAGGAGGCGGAGCGCCTCTGCGACCGCGTTGCCGTGCTCTCCCAGGGCCAGATCGCGGCACTCGGCCGGCCGGGCGAGCTCACCGGCGCGCTGCCGCCGACCGAGATCCGCTACAGGCGCAACGGCCAGGAGGTCGTGCTGCGCACGGACGAGCCGACCCGCGTCCTCCATGAGCTGACGGCCGAGGCCCTCGCCGCGGGCACCGAGCTCGAAGGGCTCGAGGTGCGGCGGCCGAGCCTCGAGGAGGTCTACCTGTCGCTGACCGAGACCGAGAGTGCCGAATGAAGCTCTTTCTCCACGAGCTGCGCGCGCAGATCCGGCTCTACGGGCGAAGCCGCGAGCTCGCCTTCTTCACCTTCCTGCTGCCGTTGATCCTGTTCTTCCTCCTCGCGTCGTCGTACGGCGACGACGAGATCGACGGCATCTCCGGCCATGAGTACCTCGTGTCCGGAATTCTCGGGTACGGCGTCGTCGCCACGACGTTCTTCGGGCTGGCGATCGTGCTCGTCATCCGGCGCGAGAACGGGATCCTCAAGCGCTTGCAGTCGACGCCCTTGCCTGCGCCCACGTTCCTGGTCGCGATCCTGAGCGCGTTCCTGTTCGCGTTCGCGCTCGAGGGCGCGACCCTGTACGGGCTCGCCGCGGCCGCGTATGACGTCGGCGCTCCGGACAGCCCGCTCTCCTTGGTGCTCGCGATGGCGCTCGGCGGCCTCGCGTTCGCGGGGCTCGGCATCGGGCTGACCGGCCTCATCCGGCGCGAGGAAGGAGCCTCCGCGGTGCTGAACGCGATCTACCTGCCGATGCTCTTCATCTCGGGCGCGTTCTTCTCGAAGGAGTCCTTCCCCGGCTTCGTGCAGGCGGTGGCCGACCTGCTTCCGCTGACCTACTTCATCGAGCTGATCGTGGCCGTGACCGCGCGCGGCCAGGAGATCTGGGACCAGCAGACGGACGTGGCGGTCGTCGCAGCCTGGGGGCTCGCGGGCGCGCTCCTCGCCGTGCGCACGTTCCGCTGGACTCCGTACGAGGATTAGTTTCGAACGAGGCGGGAACCTTCGAGCAATGGGTTCACGGCAGCCGGTGATCGCCTTCGCGACGAGGACCTTCGAGCCGCCCGGACTCGAGATTCGCGTCAACTTCGGCGTGTTCGCGGGGCGTGAGGCGACGCCGGCTGAGATCGAGGAGCTCGCCGAGGCCCTCCGCGACAAGGTGGGCGACGTCACGATCGTCTCCGAGGACCGGCACGAGTTCGGCGAGCACTCCGAGGCCGAGGTGCACCAGGTGCGGATCGAGCTCCCGCGCGAGCAGCTGCCGTCGAGCGAGGACGAGCTCTACGAGCTCCAGGGGCGGCTGGTCGAGTCGGCCGAGCGTTGGGCGCGCAGCTGCTCCGAAGAGCGCCGCCCCGAGTTGACGGACGCCTAAAAGACCAAGGCCCCCGCTCTAGCCGGGCCTAGTCCTTGTACGGGTCGTGCACGTCGCGGCCGGCCATCGCGACGCCGAGCGGCCGCAGCCGGTGCTTCACGCGCACGGAGCCTGCGTGCGCAGCGAGCACGTCCGGCAGGCGCTTGTACACCTCCGGCGCTTCGTCCGCGCCGCCGCCGACGAGGACGATGCCCTGCTCGCGCAGGCGCGCCTGCACGGCCGGCCAGTCGACCACGCCCGGCTTCAGCTGCTCCTCGACCCAGACCTTTTTCATCCGGGCCGCCGGGTGGTCCGGGCACGTGCCTTGGATCTCGAAGACGCGGTCGCAATCGCCGTCGGCGCACAGCCATCGCTTCCGCTTCCGCACCCGGCCCGCGGCCTGCGTCCGGCTCATCACGCGACCTGCGCCGTGCACGGTCGAGTACAGCGACTCGGCCGCGTCGTTGCCGGCGACGCCCTCGAGGATGACCGACTCGTCGCCCATCGAGCCGCCGACGAAGCCCTCCTGGCCCGGCCGGGCCGGCGTGCAGCCC
>JBKPFP010000313.1:0-6183 GCA_046744435.1 Actinomycetota bacterium
GCGCTGACGCCGGCCGAGAGCGAGGTCGTGACGGCGATCTCGTCCGGCTCGGCGTTGACGAGGCCCGCAAAGGCAGCCCGTGCCGCCTCGGAGCGCTCGACCCAGTACTCCCACGGCGCGCCCTTCTCCTCCCAGTCGCGCAGGTAGTCGGCGTACGAGTCGCGCACCGCGTCGGAGAGTGCGCCCTGCGAGCACGAGTTGACGTAGACGAGCCGCTCGAAGATCGGGAACCGGTGCCGGATCCGGTCGGGGAGCGGGCCAGCGGAGGTGGGCTTCTCGGCCATCTGCCCCAAATGATCTAAGAAGAATTCGTCAGATGCCTGGCCCGACCGTCTATCCGGAGCTGAACGGCGTGCTGGACGAGTTCGTCGCGAGCGTCCGTGCGATCCTCGGCGAGAACTTCTGCGGGGCGTACCTGCAGGGCTCGTTCGCGCTAGGCGACGCGGACGAGCACAGCGACGTCGACTTCATCGTCGCGACCCACCACGAGGTGTCAGACACCCAGCTGGCAAAGCTCCAGGCCATGCACGAGCGGCTCTTCGCGCTGGAATCGCCATGGGCCCGGCACCTCGAAGGGTCGTACGTTCCGCGGCAAGAGCTCCGCCGCGTCGACCCGTCGCGCGCGCCGTACTGGTACCTCGACAACGGGGCGACGGAGCTCGTCCGCGACGACCACTGCAACACGGCAGTCGTGCGCTGGACACTGCGTGAGCACGGCGTCGTGCTTGCCGGGCCGGACGCGAAGCGCCTTGTCGAGCCCGTGTCCCGGGCGCAGCTCAGGGACGACGTGCGATGGGCGATCCGAGAGTGGGTCGACTGGTTGAGATCACAGTCGACTCTCAGCCGGAGAGGCCAAGGCGTTCTCGCTCTCACCATCTGTCGGATGCTGCAAACGTGGGAGTCAGGCACGGTGACGACCAAGCGCGGGGCCGGCGAATGGGGGTTGGACGCGCTCAATGCGGAGTGGGGGAGCCTCATTCGAGCGGCTCTCGACGACCGGCCAGATCCGTGGACTAAGGTGCAGCAGCCAGCCGACCCGAAAACCCTCGATCGCACTCTCGCCTTCCTCGATTACGCGATGAACCGGACGATGTCAGTCAAGCTCGAGCCCTGGGGCAAGGACGACTATCCGCTGGTCGAGAAGCTCATGGGCGACCCGGTCATGACCGAGTACCTCGGCGGGCCCGAGACGCCCGAGAAGCTACGGGAACGCCAGGCTCGCTACGAGAAGGCCACGGACTCCAAGGCCCGGATGTTCAAGATCGTCGACGAGGCCACCGGGGAGGCGGTGGGCTCTGTCGGGTACTGGGAGAAGGAGTGGCAGGGCGAGATGATCTACGAGACGGGCTGGGGAGTGCTCCCGGAGTTCCAGGGCCGTGGCATCGCCGGCGCCGCGACGGCCCAGGCGATCGAGCTGGCCAGGGCCGAGAACAAGCACCGATACCTCCATGCCTTCCCGACACCCGAGAACGGGGCGTCGAACGCGATCTGCCGGAAGCTCGGTTTCACGCTCCTCGGCGAAGTCGAGTTCGAGTTCCCGCCGGGCCACATCGCGCCGTCGAATGACTGGCGGCTCGACCTGCGCGAAGGCGCATAAGCGGCGCTATCGGCCCAGGTAGGCCGTCGACGATCTTTTCGGCGGTGACTCCCGGCCCGTCCGGGAGTACCCTTGTAGACGGACTGCGGCGTGACCGGGGAGGGTTGGGTTGCGCAGGCTCGTCGAATTTCACCTCGAAGACGGCACGTCCATCTTCGTCGAGGCCGAGTCGGTTTCCGGTCCGGTCACTCGCGGTGGCAAAGCAGGTGAGCTTGCCGTCGAAGCGGGTGAGACCTTCGAAGGCGCCCTCGCGCGTGTGCAGCCGGCCGCCGTCGCGATCGTGGACCGGCTGCGTGGCCTCGCCGACGCGCCGGAGGAGATCGAGGTCGAGTTCGGCATCCAGTTGAGCGCAGAGGTCGGCGCCTTTGTCGCGAAGGCGGCCGGCGAGGGCAACTTCCGTGTCGCCATGCGCTGGAAGCGCGGCTCGAGCCCATCCGTCTAGCGGTCAAGAGGCCCGCAATGCTGGAGTATCAGGAGCTGAAGATCCGCATAACGGCCGACCCTGACGGCGGCTTCAAGACATACGCCCAGGGCCCGAACGGCACTGCGTCCGGGACGTTTCAGGCGCCCTTTTCGGACTTCGAGCTCGGGAAGCTCATCGGCAAGATCGGCCGTCCTCGTCAGGACGCCCGAAGCGGCCATGCGCCCGATCTCGAACTCGTAGAAGGCTTCGGCGGCGAGCTCTTCAACGCTCTCTTTCGAGAGCGCATACGCGATCTCTACCGCGACTCACTAACCAGCGCCGAGAACCACGACAAGGGCCTGAGGGTCACGCTTGCGCTCACGGAGGCTCCCTTGCTCATGCGCCTGCCTTGGGAATTCCTCTACGACGACGATTTTCTCTCGATTCAGCCGCAGACATCGGTCGTTCGTTATCTCGACCTCCTAACGAGCAAAGAGCCAAAGGAGATCGAGCCGCCGCTGCGCATCCTGGCACTCGTAAGTAGCCCCACCGACGTGCCACCGCTGGATGTCGAGAGCGAACGGCTGAACCTTGAGCACGCGCTCGGCGAGGTTGCCGCTGAGATCACGTGGGTCGAGAAGGCGACGACGTCCGAGCTCCAGAAAGCGTTCTGGTCTGGGCCGTACCACGTCTTTCACTACATCGGCCATGGTGAATTCGACGAGGACCTCAAGGATGGTGTTCTTCTTTTCGAGGGCGAAAACAACGAAGCGGTGAGGGTGAGCGGACGAAAGCTCGCAACCCTCCTCAAACACGATTCACTGCGGCTGGCGGTATTGAACTCTTGCGAGGGCGCACGGGGCTCGATCGAGGATCCGTTTGCCGGAGTGGCGTCCAAGCTCGTGCGAGAGCGCATTCAGGCCGTGATCGCCATGCAGTTTGAGATCACAGACCCGGCGGCTGTTCAGTTCTCTTGGGGACTGTACGGCGCGCTTGCTGCGGGACATCCCGTCGACTTGGCACTCACGGAAGCCCGCAAGGCGATTTACCTGGACGACAACCCTCTCGAGTGGGGGACACCCGTCCTGTTCATGCGCGTGAGCGACGGCCGCATTTTCAACGTTCCCAAAGCACCACCTCGACCGCTGACGCCACCATCTCCGCCGCCGCCCCGTGACGAGGAGCCGCTAGACGAGCCGCCGCCAACTCCATCACCCCCCGAGGAAGAGCCGCAGGTGTGGCGCAGGATGGCGCCGGTGCTCGTCGCCGCAGTTGTCGTAGCTCTCGTTGCTGGCGCGGCAGCCGCGTACACGCTGCGAGGCGGCGGCGGAAAGGAAGCGAGCGGCAACGGGTGGTCCGTCGTGACCGCAGCCGGTGCGAACACCTTCTCCGACGTTGCATCCGACCGAGCGCAGTCCGGGGCAATCGCGGTCGGGAGAAGTCTTCTCGGCGAACCGGCGATATGGTCTTACGACGGCCAGAGTTGGTCGCCAGAGCGGGTGCGAGGCGGATCACGGTCCGGCTTGCTGAACGCCGTAGCAGTGTCAGGGAACAGAGCTGTGGCCGGCGGGAGAGTCGACGCCGAAGAAGGCGACGTGGACGCTGGGATCTGGGTACGGACTCAACAGGGGTGGGAGTCCACTTGCGAAGATCGGGTCTGTGGCGACGCGCCGGTGGGAACGCCCGGAGGTCAGGTCGTGCGCGCTGTGGCCGCGACTGGAGCTGGCTTTGTCGCTGTCGGTAGCGACAGAGCCAGAACGGGTGACTTCGATGCCGCAGTCTGGCTGACGCGGGACGGTCACAGCTGGACGCGCGTTACTCCGACGGCCGGGCAGCTCAGCGGCTTTGGCGGCCAGGTGATGACGGACGTGCTCGAGATTGGCCCTCGCCGCCTCGTCGCGGTTGGACGCGACGGACCGGATGGAGCTGCGTGGATATCGACTGACGGCGGCGTGAGCTGGACCATGGTGAGGCAGGGGCTCTTCGCGTCGGGAAGCGCCGTTGAGCTGCTGGCTGTCGAGAAGCACGGGCCGCAGCTCGTTGCGGTTGGGCATGAGCAGCGGGCTGGGAAGAAGCGCGCTGCGGCATGGATCTCCGACGATGACGGCCTTTCATGGGAGGAGGCTTCGGTCGCGAACCAGAGCTTTCGGGGCCAGCTGATGGCTGACGTCGTCTCGGCTCAGGGAGGGCTCCTCGCAGTCGGCTTCGACCGTGAGAGTCCAGACGAACAAGCCAAGGCCGCAGTCTGGCAATCAGGCGACGGTCGAACGTGGATGCCCGTTGCAAGTGCGTCCTTCTCGGGCGACGGCGCGAGGGCGATGGCTGGGGTTGCTGAGCTCGCCGGCGGAACCGTCTTGGCTGTTGGTGCGGGTCAGGTGGACGAAGGCGGTCCGAAGGAGGGACGAATCTGGAGCTCCGAGGGGACTGGCAATAGCGGCTAGCGGCCGAGATAGGCCTTCTTCAGTCCCTCGTTGGCGAGTAGCGCCCTGGCCGTGTCCGCGAGCACGATCCGGCCCGTCTGCAACACGTAGCCGCGGTCGGCGATCGCCAGCGACACGTTCGCGTTCTGCTCCACGACCAGCACCGCGACGCCCGCCTCATGCACCTGCTGGATGATCTCGAAGCTGCGCTCGACGAGGATCGGCGCCAGGCCCATCGAGGGCTCGTCCATCATCAGGAGCTTCGGGTCCGACATCAGCGCTCGGCCCATCGCGACCATCTGCTGCTCGCCGCCGCTCAGCGTGCCCGCCAGCTGCTTGCGCCGCTCGCGGACGACCGGGAACAGGTCGAAGACGCGCTCGAGCTTCTCTTGGAAGTCGCCGTTCTTCTTCAGGTATGCGCCCATCTCCAGGTTCTCCAACACGGTCATCGGCGCGAACAGCCGACGGTTCTCGGGCACGATCGCCATCCCGCGAGCGATGCGGTAGCTCGTCTTCTGGCCAGTCACGTCCTCTCCGCCGAACTCGACCGACCCGCGCCGCGGGCGCACGATGCCGAGGATCGTCTTCAGCGTCGTCGACTTTCCCGACGCGTTGCCGCCGAGCAGGCAGACCAGCTCGCCCTCGCCGACCTCGAGCGACACCTTCTGGAGGATGTGGATCTCCCCGTAGTACGTGTCCACGTCGGACAGCCGAAGCAGCGCGCTCACGCCGTCGCCCTCAACCCCAGGTAGGCCTCGATCACGTTCTCGTTCGTCGCCACCTGCTCGAACGAGCCCTCCGCGATCTTGACCCCGTGATCCAGCGCCACGACCCGGTCCGAGATGCCCTCGACGACGTGCATGTCGTGCTCGATGACCATCACCGTGTACCCGCCCTCGGTGCGTAGCCGCCCGATCAGCTCGGTCAGCTCGAGCGTCTCGGCCGGGTTCATGCCCGCCGCGGGCTCGTCCAGGAGCAGCAACCGCGGGTTCGCACCCATCGCGCGCGCGATCTCGAGCCGCCGCCGGTTCGCGTACGAGAGCGAGTACGCCGGCTGGTTCAGCCGGTACCCGACGAGCCGCTCGCCGAAGAAGGCCAGCTTCTCCTCGGCCATGGCCGCGATCTCCCGCTCCTCGCGCCGCGCGCGCGGCAGCCGCAACACCGCCTCCAGCGCCGTCGAGCGCGTGTGCCCGTACGCGGCCGCCATCACGTTCTCCTTCACGCTCATGTTCAGGAACAGCCGCAGCGTCTGGAACGTGCGCGCGATTCCGCGCTTCGTGATCGTGTGCGGCGCGAGGCCGCCGATGTTCTTGCCGTCGAAGACGATCTCGCCCCCGTCGGGCGCGTAGACGCCGGTCACCAGATTGAAGACCGTCGTCTTTCCGGCGCCGTTCGGGCCGATGAGGGAGACGATCTCGCCTTCGTCGACGTGCAGGTCGAGCTCGTCGACGCAGGCAAGGCCGCCGAACGCCTTTGACAGCCCCTTCAGCTCGAGCAGCCGCTCCGGCATCAGACGATCTCCACTCGCGGCGTCCCGAGCAGCCCCTGCGGGCGCACGGTCATTAGTACGACGAGCATCGCGCCGAACAGGATCCAGCGTGCGACCGCGGGCTGTTCGACGAAGCTCGTCTCCCAGACGATCGGCGCCAGGTAGACCGTCGGGACGAGCGCGACGGTTCGCACCCAGCCGCGCAGGCGCGTCACGACGAGCACAGCGACGACGAGCGCGACGTAGGCCCAATCGCCGAACCGTCCGTGCCCGC
>JBKPFP010000354.1:0-1544 GCA_046744435.1 Actinomycetota bacterium
ACGCGCGGGCTTTGCCCGCGTGTCCGTCTGAACTGACCGGTCGACACGTTGGAGGTAATCCGGCTCGATTCTGTCACCCGCGCGCTGCCGCAGTACATGACGCCAAGCGCCTCAGGGAATCGACCGGTAGAGCCGGAAGAACGTCGTGCGGAAGCCGCGCCGGGGCCAGAATCGCGACGAAAGCAGGTTCGTCTCGCGCCAGTCCGTGATCATCGAGCCGTAGCCCTCGTCGGCGGCCCACGCGAGGGCGGCGTCGGTGAGGGCGACGCCGATTCCGGAGCCGCGGGATTCGGGCAGCGTCGCGGCGAAGCCGAGGAAGCACGCGTCATCCGGGGCGAGCAGGCCGCGGTGCTCGCCCGAGCGCTCCGTGGGAACGAGGGCCCAGCAGGCAACAGCCCGGCCCTGATGCGCCCCGATCAGGATCTTCTCGTTGCCGGCGGCAAGTGTCTCGAGCCACTCGGCCCTCGAATCCTCCCGCGAATAGGCCCTGCCGCCGCCGAAGACCGGCGACCTGCGTTGGTGCTCGGGTAGGGCCAGGTCGATGTCGATCAGGGCCTCGATCTCGCCCGGGTCCGGGTCGCGGACCTCGAACCCATCCGGGACCGTCGGCTCGGTCTTCGCCGGCACCTCACGCACACCGTGCGCGTGCTGCTTGCCGAACGACAGGCGCCACCACGCGCCCAGCAGCTCTCGTTCGGATGCGGGCACGAGCGCGGAGTGGCGGGGTCGACCCTCGGCGACCCACCGGCCGGCCACGTAGCCGTAGAGATCGCGAACATCTTCCGCCTCCTCGACGGCGTGGCCAGGCGCTTCGACCCAGATGTTGTCGCCCCACACAGGATCCTCGCGGGGGGCTCCGACGAGATAGCCGACCATGCGGCCGTCGCGAAATGCCACGGCTCCGGAGGCGTTCGCGGCGCTCCAGACGCGCTTCAGCTCCTCGCCCGCGGCGGTCGGCTCGGACCAGCGGGGAGACAGGAGCGGCTCGGCCGCCCGATGGCGCGCGTGGCGGGCCGCGAGGAGCTCAGCGGCGGCCTCGAGATGGTCGTTCGCGAAGGGCTGAATTTCGAGCGCCGGCATCGCCGTCGGACGATAGCGTTGAGGTAGAGATGCCAAAGACTTTGACCGGTGCCGAGCTGCAGCTGGACGATGGGCCGGCGCGCGACTCCGAGCTCTTCCTCGTCGACGGGAACAACCTCGCCTACCGCGCGTTCTTCGCGCTGCCCGAGGAGCTCGCGACGAGCGAGGGCTTCTCGACGAACGCGCTGCTCGGCTTCACGAACATGCTCTTCAAGCTGCTCTCGGACTACAAGCCGAAGGGCGTCGCCGTCGCGTGGGACACCCACGCCGTGCACCGCGCGGCGATCTCGGAGGAGTACAAGGCGGAGCGGCGGCCGATGCCCGGCCTGCTCGCGGAGCAGTTCCCCTACTTCCGGCCGATCGTCGAGGCGTTCGGCTACCGGAACCTCGAGTACGAGGGCTGGGAGGCGGACGACGTGATCGCGACGCTCGCCACGCGCGCGGACGAGGCCGGTGTCCGCACG
>JBKPFP010000084.1:0-7316 GCA_046744435.1 Actinomycetota bacterium
GTTGCCCTGCTCGTCCTCGATCCAGAAGTCGTCGCCGATCGACGCGAGCTTCTCGCGCATCTTGAAGCGGCGCGCGGCGCCGTTCACTGGCGAGCCATCGCGATCCGGACGAGCTCGTCTGCAGCGAGCATGTGATCCTCGTCCTCTGCTGCCTCGCCCACGTCGATCTCGACCCAGTTCACCTCACCGGTGAAACCGTTCGGAACCGGGTAATCCTCGGCGACGAGGGCGCCATCCTCCTTGCCGACGTCGAGGGTGTCGTCTGCGGAGAAGATCATCGCCGCGGTGGCCTCGACCGTGCCTTTTCCCACCTGATCACCGTCGACGTAGAGGGTGGCGGTCCCGCCCTTCCCGAGCCCCGGGCCGTCGTAGGCGAACTCCATCCGCACCTGGTGCGTTCCCGCCGGGAGCTCCCGGTCGGAGTCGACGTAGAAGCGCTGGATGCCGAGCAGGTTGTAGCAGTAGCGCACCTTGCCGTCCTTCACGTAGAGGCTCCAGCCGCCGATGCTGCCGCCCTGAGCGACGATCACGCCCTGTGCGCCGCCCTCGGGCACGACGATCTCCGCCGTCACCGCGTGGGACTTGTTCTTGATGCTGACGACCGAGCTCTCGGAGAGCCGGCCCATGCCGGCGAAGAGCCGCTGCCGATTGCCGTCGATGAGCATCGGCCTGCCTGCAGCGTGTGCATCGATCCGCTCGGCGGCGCGGTCGTCGAGCGGCAGGACGTTGTTCTTTGTCGCTTCGATCAGGAACAGCCTCTGCAGCTCGTGCAGCTTCTCGGGATGCTCCTGCGAGAGGTCCTCGAACTGCGTCCAGTCGACGCTCGTGTCGTAGAGCTCCCAGACGTCGTCGTCGAACGCCGGAGTCTCCTCGCCCACGAGCAGCCACGGCGTCTTGTGCCTGGTGACGGCAGTCCAACCCTTGTGGTAGATGCCCCGATTGCCGAACATCTCGAAGTACTGCGTCTCGTGGCGCTCGGCGGCGCCGGCGTCGTCGAACGAGTACCACATGCTCACGCCCTGCATGGGCGTCTGCTGAACGCCGTGCACGAAGGTCGGCTCGGCCAACCCCGCTGCCTCCAGCACGGTCGGCGCGACGTCGATCACGTGCGCGAACTGCGTCCGGATCTCGTCCTTCGCAGCGAACCCGTTCGGCCAGTGGACGATCGTTCCGTTGCGCGTGCCGCCGAAGTGCGACGCCACCTGCTTCGTCCACTGGTACGGCGTGTCCATCGCATGGGCCCATCCGACCGAGTAGTGCGGGTACGAGTCAGGCCCGCCCCAGTCGCCGAGGTGCGACGTCAGGAACTCGGGCGTCTCGAGCGCGGCGGCCCCGTTGAAGTTGATCATCTCGTTATAGGTCCCGTTCATCGTCCCCTCAGCGGAGGCGCCGTTGTCGCCGACGATGTAGTAGACGAGCGTGTCGTCGAGGATCTCCAGGTCCTCGAGCGCGTCGAGCAGCCGGCCGACGTGGTGGTCGGTGAACTCCAGGAAGGCCGCATAGACCTCCATCTGACGACGGAGCACCGGCTTCAGCTCCTCCGGCATCTCGTCCCAGGCCGGAATCTGGTCGTGCCGCGGCGTGAGTTCCGCGTCGGCCGGGATCACGCCGAGCTCCTTCTGGCGGACGAAGATCCGCTCACGAAGCGCGTCCCAGCCGTCGTCGAACTGTCCTGCGTACTTGTCCACCCACTCGTCCGGCACGTGGTGCGGAGCGTGCGTCGCACCTGGCGCGAAGTACATGAAGAACGGCTTGTCGGGCATCAGCGCCTTCTGCTGGCGCGCCCACTTGATCGCCTTGTCGGTCATGTCGCCCATCAGGTGGTAACCCTCTTCAGGCGTGCTCTCGGGCTCGACCGGGATCGTGCCCTCGTAGAGGGCCGGGTAGTACTGGTGCGCCTCGCCGCCGATGAAGCCGTAGAAGTACTCGAAGCCGCTGCCGGTAGGCCAGTTGTCGAAGGGGCCCATTGGGCTCGTCTCCCACACCGGCACCTCGTGGCACTTGCCGAACTGCGCGGTCGAGTAGCCGTTCAGCTTCAGGATCTCCGCCAGCGGGGCGCAGGTGTTCGGCCGCCTCGAGCTGTAGCCGGGCGCCGACGTGGCGATCTCGGTGATGCCGCCCATCCCGACCGTGTGGTGGTTCCGCCCGCTCAGCAGGGCGGCCCGCGTTGGCGAGCAGAGCGCCGTCGTATGAAAGCGGTTGTACTTGAGGCCCCCGGCAGCGAGTCGTTCCGCATTCGGCACGTCGACCGGGCCACCGAAAGCGCTCGAGGCGCCGAAGCCGACGTCGTCGATGAGCACAATCAACACGTTGGGTGCGCCCTCGGGCGGCCGGAGCGGCTCGATCGGCGGGAACGCCGTGTCCGGATCCTTCGCGTCGTACGTGGTCAACCCGGGTGGAACGACGTCCGGGACCGGCAGGACTTCGCGCTGATGATTCGGCTCGTGCTCGGGCATGGGGCCTCCTGATCGGGGCTGACCCGGCCACGTTCGCCGTGTGCGCCCGCTCGGTCATCGCCCGAACGGGGTGAAACCCGCACCGGCGGCGGCCTCGTCGCGAAGATCACACCGATCGGATGATGCTCGGACACGTGCAGGAGCGAAACTGGGAGGCGTCGATGACGGTTGAGCGAAATGCCGCGACCTCTTCGGACTACGGCGACGCGGTCACGTGGCACCCCGAGCGCCTGCGGTTCAAGCCTTTGCACCTGCTGCTCTCGTGGCTCGTGACTGCCGCCGCGCTCTGGCTCGCCGCAGCGGTGCTTCCAGGCGTCTCGATCGGGGACCACGGAGCGGCGCTGGCGATGGCGGCGGTGGTCGGGATCCTCAACGCACTGCTTCCGCCCGTGATCGCTGCTCTGCGCTTGCCGTTCATGCTCGGTCTCGGATTCATCCTGGTGCTGATCGTGAACGCTCTCGCCCTCCAGATCGGGAGCGACATCGTCGAGAGCGCGTACCAGGTCGACGACTTCGGCTGGGCGCTGCTCGCGGCGCTCGTCGTGGCCGCCGTCAGCGTGGTGCTCGAGGTCGTATTCGGCACGACCGATGACGACACGTACACCCTGCGGGTCGTCCAGCGGATCGCCAAGCGGCAGGGAGGCACGACGAGAACCGCTGTGCCGGGGATCGTCTACCTCGAGATCGACGGCCTCGCGCTGCCGGTGCTGAGGAGGGCGATGCGCGACGGTAACGCGCCGAACATGGCCCGCTGGCTGGCCGAGGACACTCACCGGCTCACCGAGTGGGAGACCGACCTCTCGTCGCAGACCGGCGCGAGCCAGGCCGGCATCCTCCTCGGCTCGAACGAGGACATCTCGGCGTTCCGCTGGGTGGAGAAGGAGACGGCCACGCTGATGACGTGCTCGGCCCCGCCCGACTGCGCCGAGATCGAGCGGCGGCACGCAACCGGTGACGGCCTGCTGGTGGATGGCGGCTCGAGCCGCGGGAATCTCCTGTCCGGGGAGGCGGACGAGGTGATCCTGACCGTCAGCCGCATCGAGGCGGAGAAGAAGGCCAACCGCGGCTACCGCGCGTTCTTCTCGAACGGCTTCAACGTCACGCGGGCGCTCGTCCTGTTCGCCTGGGAGCTGATCCTCGAGTGGACGGCCGCCCAACGCGCCAGGCGGCGTGATGTCCGTCCGCGCGGCCACCGGGGCGGCATCTACCCGTTCATGCGCGCAGCGATGTGCGTCGTCGTGCGCGACCTGATCGTGTACGGCGTGCTGACGGACATGATGCGCGGCCGCCCCGCCGTCTACGCGACCTTCTCGAGCTACGACGAGGTCGCCCATCACTCCGGGCTCGAGCGCTCGGACACGCTCGAGGCGCTGCGGAAGCTCGACCAGCAGTTCGGCCGGATCGAGCGCGCGCGCCGCTACGCGCCGCGGCCGTACGAGATCGTCGTCCTCTCCGATCACGGGCAGACGCAGGGCGCGACCTTCAAGCAACGGAATGGCTACGGGCTGGACGACCTCGTCGAGCGCTCGCTCGAGGCCACGGACGTGACCGAGATCGCCGGCGGCGACGAGCAGCACTCGATGGTCGGCAACGCGATCGGGGAGGCGACGGGCAAGAAGCAGAAAAAGCGGTTGAAGAAGGACCTCTCCGGGCTGCCCGCCGTCGTGCTCGGCTCGGGCAACCTCGGGCTCGTCTACCTGATGGAGGAGCCGCGCCGGCTGACGCTGGAGGAGCTGAACGAGCGGCACCCGCGGCTCATCCCCGCCTTGCGCTCGCATCCGCACGTCGGCTGGATCCTCGTCCGCTCGTCCGAGCACGGCGCACTCGCGCTCGGCGCCAAGGGAATGCACCATCTCGCCGACGGCCGCGTCGAGGGCGAGGACCCGCTCGCCGACTTCTCGCCGACCGCCCCGCAGCACCTGCTGCGCACCGACCGCTTCGAGCACGTGGCCGACATCATGGTCGGCAGCTTCTACGACCCTGAGCTCGACGAAGGATGCGCCTTCGAAGAGCTGATCTCCTTCCACGGCGGGATCGGCGGGCCGCAGACCCAGCCGTTCATCCTCTCGCCCCTCGAGCTTCCACTGCCGGAGGCTCCGATCGTCGGCGCCGAGCAGGTGCACCGACTCCTTTCCAGCTGGCGACGCCTGCTGCTCGGTGAAGAGAGTGCGGCCGCACCGGAACGCGCGGCCGAGAAGAAGACCGCCATCGCGACGGACTGAGCAGCCGCAACCTCGATGAACGTCGTCTGGGCTGTCCTCATCACAGCTGTCGTTACGGCTGCAGCAGTCGCGGCGATGCTGCTCGTGCGACGACGCGCCCCCGAGGGCAGCTACTTCGCCGACGGTGACCGCGCCGCGGGGGTGTTCGGCGTCCTTGCAACCGGCTTCGCGGTCCTCCTCGGCCTGGTCGTCGTGCTTGCTTTCACGAGCTACGACGAGTCCAAGAGCGGCGCCGACACCGAGGCGCTCCTCATGCGGCAGCTGTTCGAGACCGCACAGTTCATGCCTCCCAGCGCGACCCCGCGACTCTCGGGTGAGGTCGTCTGCTACGCGCGCTTCGTCGTTTTCGACGAGTGGAGCCGGCTGGAAGGAGGTTTGCCCGAAGACGAGTTCAACCCGTGGGCCGTCAGGCTGTTCCGGACGATTCAGAACGTTCAGCCGCAGACGCCTGCAGAGCAGGCTGCATTCGCCAAGTGGCTCGATCAGACAGCCGACCTCGAACACGCTCGGGGCGACCGGATCCATGGCGCCGAGGGCGTGATCCCGCCTCCGCTCTGGGTGGTCCTCTTTCTGACCGGCGGGGTCATCTTCGCGTTCATCTTGTTCTTCGCAGACAGCGGCGAGCTGGCGGTGTCTCAGGCGATGCTGATGGGGTCGGTCGTCGTCGTCATCGTGACGATGCTGATCCTGCTTTGGTTCCTCGACAATCCGTACCACGGTGGTTTCGGGGCCCTGCGGCCCCTCGCCATGGAACGCACGCTGGACATCCTGGACGAGGGGCGACGTGTCGTCGGCGAGCAGGGCCGGATGCCCTGCGACGGCGAGGGGCATCCTCGATGAGGTCGAAATCTAGGATTGCCTCTGAGGAGCAATCAGGGAGAAAGGAGGACGTGAGATGACCGCAAAGGCGGACTTCACCGAGGAGGAGTGGAACACCGTGCGCGAGGGGCCGGCCGCGGCCGGGATCATCGTGCTCACGGCCCACAGCGGAGGATCGTTCCGCGAGAGCTGGGCGCTCGCCAAGACCTACACCGAGGCTCGACAGCAGCACGGCCAGAGCCAACTGCTCGACGAGCTCGTCTCGGAGAGGCCGGACGTCGAGCGTCGCCACTCCGTCGAGGAGCAGGAGCAGCAAGGCCTCGCCGGCTTGCGCGACGCCGTCGACGTTCTCGAGCGCAAGGCGACTCCGGAGGAAGTCGAGGAGTACAAGGGCTTCGTCCTCCACGTCGCCGAGCGGGTCGCGAAGGCGCACGAGGAGGAGGGCGAGCCGATCAGCGCGGAGGAGCAGGCCGCGATCGAGAAAGTCGCGTCAAGCCTCGGGACGGGGGCTCCCTAGCCGCTCGTCGTAGACAACCTCGGTCCCGGCCAGGAAGTCGGGCAGGCCGCGCCTGCGCTCGTCGAACAGCACCGGCAGGTAGCCGGCGAAGAACGGGACGATCGCAATCAGCGTCCCCACGGCGCGCACGACCGCCCGGCCGAACGAAGGTGGGTCACCCGTGTGTCCGCGCACGCGCAGGTGCAGCAGGCGCATTCCGGGCGTCTGTCCCGCGCCGCTCCAGAACAGGACGAAGTAGCCGCCGGCGAGCAGCGCCAATCCGCTTCCGAGCAGGATCCCTGCCAGCCACTCGGGGCGCAGCCCGCCGACGAGCGAGGCGATCACCCCGGCGACCGCTGCGAGGGAGGCGAAGGCCACGACGATCACAGAGGCGTCGATCGCGAGCGCAACCGCGCGCGTGGCGATGCCGGCGAATGGCGATCGTGCCGGGCGTGGCGGGCGGCGTACCGCGCGCTCGGCCTGGTCGTCCAGCCGAAAGGCGCGGTTGCGGACGCCGACGACCAGCTCCTCGGCGAGCCCGGTCGTCTGCTGAGCGAGCGCCGCGCGTACCTCAGGGCCCGCGACGACCTCCCTGATCGCCTGCTGCATCGCCTCGCTGTGCACGATCCGATCCGTGAGCTCGGTCGCCCGAGGGCTCTTGAGCGCACCCTCGACGGCCTTGTCGAGCGCGCCGCTGGCGGCGAGCTCCTCGACGACTCGTTCGAGCACGCGATGCGTGACAAGGGAGCGCGCTACGTCTTCCGGCAGGGTGCTCGCGAGCGCGCCGTCGATCAGCCGCGCGAGCTCGGGGACCAGCACGTCATCCGCGGCAGCCTCGAGCTGGTCGCGGGAGGCGCGCGCGGCGACTCGTGCCGGATAGAACGCGAGTCGGCCCGCAGCAGCGGCGAGACGCGACCGGCCTTCGTCCTCAGCCGCCGGCTTCACGGTCGCGCCTCGGCCTGGATGGCTAGCCCGCCGTCGCCGAAGTCACGCGTGCGCCCAACCGCTCGAGGACGTGGTCGCCGACCCGGAGCGAGTTGGCCATCGCCGTCAGCGCCGGGTTCACCGCACCGATGCTCGGAAAGACGCTCGTGTCGACGACGTAGAGGTTGTCGAGCTCGTGCGCGCGGCAGTCGGTGTTCAGGACGGACGTAGCCGGGTCGGTGCCGAACCGGCACGTTCCCGCCTGGTGGGCGCACCCGGCAACCGGGATGACGGTCTTCATGTAGGCGAAGCGGTGGATGAGGTGGCCGGGGTTCATGTCCAGCTTGCCGAGCAGCGACCTGAGCTTCTCGTACAGCCGCTTCTTCGCCTCCGCATTCG
>JBKPFP010000308.1:0-1499 GCA_046744435.1 Actinomycetota bacterium
GCCGTAGTCGACGGCCGTGATCTTGAACTGGAGGTGGTAGTCGGGCCCGACCTCGTCGCGCACGCCGCGCACGATGTCGAGCGCGAACCGCGCCCGGTTCTCGAGCGAGCCGCCGTACTCGTCCTTGCGGTCGTTGATGACGGGCGAGAGGAACTGGGTGATCAGGTAGCCGTTGCACCCGTGGATCTCGATGCCGTCCGCGCCGGCGTCGCGCGCGCGGCCGGCGGCGCGGGCGAAGCAGCGGACGAGCTCCTGGATCGCTGACCTGCTCATGCGCTCGCACCGAAGCCCGTGGATCGGCTCCGGCTTGTTTGTCGAGCTCCAGCCCTTCTCGAACTGGATGCCGCCGAGGTCGCGCTGCCGGCCGGAGAAGGCGAGCTGGACGATGTACTTGCAGTCGTGCTCGTGGACCCGCTTCACGAGCTCGCGCCAGAACGGGACCGTCTCGTCGCGGTCGATGTGCGCGTAGTTGGGGACGATCAGCCCGCGCGGGTGCACTGGCGCGTTCGAAGAGATGATCGCCCCCACGCCGCCGCGGGCGAACTTCAGGTCCCAATTCATGTGCACCGGCGTGCCCATGCCGTCGTAGTTGTTGAAGCGGCCGGCGAGGCTCGAGCGCAGGACGCGGTTCTTCAGCTCGAGCGTCCGCATGCGAAGCGGCTCGAAGATGACGGCGGTGTCGGCGGTGCTCACGCCGCTTCCGCGGCCGTCGGGGCCGGCAAGTCCTCGTAGACGGACATGACCTGCTCGATCATCTCCTCGTGGGAGTCGAACCGCTGCTCCTCGTAGCACCCGAGCGGGTTCTCGAGGAACGCGAACAGGCACTTGTTGCAGTACGTGCACGGCTTCGGCGCCTGGTCGAGACCCTGCTCGAAGCGACGGACGAGGTCCGGGTTGGCCACCAGCGGGCGCGCGATCGTGACTGCATCGCAGTCGCCACGCTCGATCGCGCCGGCGATCACCGAGGCGGTCTGGAAGCCGCCGGTGCAGAGGACGGGGATCGAGACGGCCTCCTTGACCGCGCGCGAGGCGCCGAGGTTGATGCCCTCGATGCCGAGGCGCCGGTGCGGGCGCTCCCACCACCAGCGGAAGCCGGCGCTCAGCGGCCACGTGCGGAAGACGAGGAAGTTACGGAAGGCGTGCCGCCCGCTCGAGAGCAGCACGTCATACGTCTTGACGACGTCCTTCGCCGGGAAGCGGCCCGCCGGGTTGCGCGGGTGCGGGAAGCCGGTGCCCGCGCTCACGTGCAGGTAGTCGACACCGACCTGCTCGAGCATGCGGCAGACCTCGATCACGTCCTCGACGCTGTTGCCCTTGCGCATCCAGGGCAGCAGCTCGCGGGGCGCCTCGTCGACGCTGATCTTGAAGCCGAGGCAGAAGTCGTTCCCGACTTCGAGCCGGATCGCGCGCACGACCTCGAGCGCGAAGCGGGCGCGGTTCTCGAGCGGGCCGCCGTACTCGTCGCTCCGCGTGTTGATCGCCGGGCTGAGGAACTGCGT
>JBKPFP010000040.1:0-8884 GCA_046744435.1 Actinomycetota bacterium
CGCGCGTCTGCGTCAGATTCCAGCCGCTCCACCACTTGAGGTCGGTGACAGTCGCGGGGCCGAAAGCTTGCAGCCAGCGAGCCACGAGGTCGGCGCGCGCGGACTCGGGGTCGAGTCGCGGCAGCCGCTCGGGCAGCCATGAGTCCGCCGGCACCCAACTCCACTGGCTGCTCGTCCAGGCACCGCGCGGGCGGCCCCGGACGATGCGTCCCTCGGCGGCCAGCAGGAACAGCACCCAGGTCGTCATGCTCGTGCTCCCGGCCCACTTCTTGCCCCCGCCGTAGTGGATCCTCTCGCGCAGCAGCGGCACGTCGGCCGAGAGCTCCTTCGCATACGCCGCGCCGCGGGCCTCGAGAGCCTCGAAGGCCGCCGCGCAGGCCTCGTCGAGCCATGCCTGGCCGTCCGCGGCGATCCCGCCCTCCTCGATCAGCTTCGCGTAGCGCCGGCGCTGCGCGGCCGCGATCGCCTCGGTGCACGCCGCCCGCACGACCGCCGCCAGCTCGAGCGGGAAGACGAACATCGTCCGGCGCATCCCGATCATGCGCAGGAGCTCCCGGTCCTCGTACAGCGCGCGGTCGACCTCCGCCGCCGCCGGCTCGCGCAGGCGCGCCCGGGCTCCCAGGTAGACCGTCGCCGGGTCGGTCGCGTGGAGCCCGGCCATCGCGCCGGCCAGCTCGACGGGATCGCCGGCCCGCGCCTCGGGCGCCAGGAAGTGCCGTCGCGCGAGCCGCGTGCGACGCTCCTCGACGGAGATCGTGCGCATGCGGCCCGGCTAGCTCCAGCTCAGGAGGGTCATGGTCGGTTTCTCCATTCGATCGAGATGTCCGAGGCGTCGTCGGCGACGAGCTCCTCCTCGCCGACGGCGGTCCGCAGCAGGATCAGGGCGAGCAGCCCGCTGGCCACGAAGGCGGCCATCACGTAGGGCGCGCTGTGTTGGAAGGACGCAAGGAACGTGTGGCCGTCGAGGTAGCTGAAGAATACGGTGCCGACCGCGGCGACGCCGATCGCACCGCCGAGTTGCTGAGCCGTCGTGAAGAGCCCGGAGGCTCCTCGGCCGCACTCGAGGCGGTCGCCGACCAGTTCACGGCGACGGATCGGGACGAGGCGTTCGACCTACTCGTCGACCTCTTCGTCAGCGGGCTGGCAGCTCGCCGGCACCCAGTAGCCGCCGGTCAACCTCCGGCGAAGAGTGTGGTCAACCGTACTTCGAAAAGGCCCGCGGCATGCCACGATTCGTCTGTGACGACCGTTCTCATCGTCGACGACCATCCGACTTTTCGCAGAACGGCGCGGGCGCTATTGGAGGAAGAGGGATTCGACGTGGTCGGTGAGGCTGCCGACGGCGCGTCCGCGATCGATGCTACGGCGTCGCTGCGCCCCGACGTCGTGCTGCTCGACGTCTATCTTCCGGACATCGACGGCTTCGACGTGGTCGCCCAGCTCGCCCGGAACGGCCACCCGCCGGCGATCGTCCTCACGTCGAGCCACGACGCGCGTGACTTCGGCCGGCTGGTGGAAGGGAGCGGCGTGCGCGGTTTCATTCCGAAGGCCGAGCTCTCGGGCGCCGCGCTCGCTGCGCTGCTCGGATGAGCCGCACGACCCGGCTCTGGCTCGTCGTCGGCCTGCCGGCGCTCGCCGTCGGCGCGCTCGCGGCGGCGCTCACGGCCGCCAGCGAGCATCTCGACGTTCCGCGCTTCCAGGCTCTGTTGACGGCCCTCACGGGCTGGTCGTTCATCGGCGCCGGGCTGTTGGCGCGCACGCGCCGTCCTCGCAACCGCACGGGCTTGCTGCTGATGGGGGTCGGCTTCAGCTGGCTCGTCGGCGGCGCCCTGATCGGCGCGAACGACTCGCTGCCCTTCACCCTCGGCGTGGCGCTCGTCGCCCTCCCCGCCGGGTTCCTGATCCATCTCCTGCTCGCGTATCCGAACGGCCTGCTCCAGTCGAGCTGGGAGCGGTTCCTCGTCGTCACGGGCTATGTCCTCGTGCTCGTCGGGCAGTTCGCCGTCATACCGTTCGACCCGGACCCGCTTTCTTGCGCCGACTGTCCCGACAATGCCTTTCTCGTCACCGACAACGGGACAGCCGCAGACCTCCTCAGCGGGTTCGTCCAGGTGGCCGCCGTCTCGTACCTCCTGGCGGTCGTCGTCACCCTCGTTCGACGCTGGCGGCGCTCGAGCCCGGCAGCGCGGCGTGCGCTCACCCCGGTGCTGCTCGCCGGCGGACTCGCCCTCTTCCTCTTCGCGATCAGCGTCGGCGCCCAGTCGTTCTCGAACACCGTCACCGACGTGGCCGGGTGGGGCGGCTCGACCGTGCTCATCCTCGTCCCTTTCTTCTTTCTCTGGGGACTGCTGCAAAGCCGCCTCGCCCGTGCGGACATCGGCCGCGCCCTCGCCGAGTACCCGACCGGGGGCGTGCAGGAGCGCGTCAGGCAGCTGCTCCACGACCCGAGCGCGGAGGTGCTCTACCGCTGCTCCGACCCGCCTGGCGGCTGCGTCGACGTCGACGGCCGGCCGCGCGAGCTCGTGCCCGAGCCCGGGCGTGCGATCACCCCGATAGAGCGCGACGGCCAGATCCTCGCGGCAATCGTGCACGACGAGGCGCTGCTCGACGAGCCCGAGCTGCTCGAGCAGGTGGCCGCTGCAGTCGGCCTCGAGGTCGAGCGCGACAACAACCTCTTCGCGCTGCAGGCCAGCGACCGGCGCAGCCGCGCGCTGCTCAACGCGCTCCCCGACAAGATGTTTCGCCTCAGCGCGGACGGGACGATCCTCGACATCCAGGAGAGCCTCCTCGGGAATCGCTATGGAATGGGCGTCGGCTCGAGCGCCTACGACAGCCCGGTGCCGAAGGAGGTCACCGACCTGATGATGGAGACCGGGCGCCGGGCGCTCGAGTCCGGCGAGCTGCAGACGGCCGAGTGGAAGGTCGAGGCCAAGGGCATGGTGCACTACGCCGAAGGGCGTTTCATCCCGAGCGGCGAGGACGAGTTCTTCGTGGTCATCCGGGAGGTCACTGACCGCAAGCAGCAGGAGCTGGAGCAAGCGGCCCTGCGGCGCGTCGCGATCGCCGTCGCCGCCGAGGGGCGCACGGAGCAGATCTTCGACCTCGTCTCGGAGGAGGTCGCTCGGCTGCTCGGCGCCGACGCCGCGCGTCTGATCCGCTTCGAGTCGTCAGTCGAGGAGGCCGTCATCGTCGGCGGATGGCGAAAGCCGGAAACGCGTGCCTACCCGGTCGGCGCGCGCTACCCGATGCGGGGCAGCGCCTCGCAAGCCGTCTACCTGACCGGTCGCCCGTTGCGCCGGGACCTGGGCGAGGACGACGTCTCGCCCGAGCTCTCCGCCCAGATGGAGCAGCTGCACGTCAACTCGCTGGTCGCGGCTCCGATCAAGCTGGCGGGCCGCCCCTGGGGCGCAGTCGTGGCGACGCTCACGGCACCACGCAAGTTCCCACGAGGCGCGGAGGACCGCCTCGGCGCCTTCACGAAGCTCGTCTCCCTTGCGCTCGCCAACGAGGAGGCCCGCGAGGAGCTGGCCGCGTCACGCGCCCGCCTCGTGTCTGCCGGGGACGAGGCTCGGAGGCGCCTCGAGCGGAACCTCCACGACGGCGCGCAGCAACGCCTGGTCTCAGTCTCAGTCTCCCTGCGGCTGGCGCAGTCGAAGCTAACCGCGCACCCAGCCGCTGCCGGCGAACTGCTCTCGGAGGCCAACGCCGAGCTCGCCGTCGCGCTCGAGGAGCTGCGCGAGCTTGCCCGCGGCCTGCACCCTGCCGTGCTCACCGAGCGCGGGCTCGGGCCGGCGCTCGCGTCGCTCGCCGACCGCGCGCTCCTCCCCGTCGAGGTCGAGCGGCTGCCGGACGAGCGGCTCCCGCGACCAGTCGAGGCGGCCGCCTACTACGTCGTCTCCGAGGCTCTGGCGAACGTCGCCAAGTACGCGCACGCCACCGAGGTGCGGATCCGCGTCGATCGCGAGGACAGCCGAGCCGTGATCGAGGTCGTCGACGACGGCGTCGGGGGCGCAGCTCCCGAGCGCGGCTCCGGTCTTCTCGGCCTGGCCGACAGGATCGAGGCGCTCGAAGGGCACCTCCAGGTCGACAGCCCGCCCGGCAAGGGCACGATTATCCGAGCCGAGCTTCCGGTGCGGCTGCCCACACCTGAAGACACGGGCCAGCCCCATGTTCGCGAGCGGACGCCGATGCCAGCATTCGACGCATGAACGAGACGCTCACACAGCCTCGGGAGCTCGACCACCGCGAGAGCGAGGGGATGTCCGTGACGCTCCTCTGGTACGAGGATTCGAACCGGATCGCGATTCACGTCGTCGACACCGAGACCGAAGAGGAGTTCGAGCTCGAGGTCGCCAGTCGCGACGCGCTCGATGCGTTCCGCCATCCCTACGCGTACAGCATTCCCGCAGCGGCCTAGGCCTAGCGTTTCCTAGACTCGGGCGGATGTCGGCGCTCCCGACTGGCTCGGTGACGTTCGTCTTCACGGACGTCGAGGACTCGACCCGGCTCGTGCGCGAGCTCGGGGACGCCTACGTGGGCGTGATCGCCGACCATCGGCGGCTCGTGCGAGCGGCCGTCGGCGAGCGCGGCGGGTACGAGATCGACTGCCGCGGCGACGAGTTCTTCCTCGCGTTCGAGCGGCCCGCCGACGCCGTCGAGACGGCCGTCGCGATCCAGCAGAGCCACGGCGCCCATACGTGGCCCGAGGAGCGGTCGGTCCGCGTGCGGGTGGGAATCCACACAGGAGATCCCGCGATCGAGGACGACGACTACGTCGGCCTCGACGTCCACTTCGTCGCCCGGCTGTGCGCCGCGGGCCACGGAGGCCAGGTGCTGCTCTCGGGCGCGACCCTCGCCGAGCTCGAGGACGTGGAGGTCAAAGACCTCGGCGAGCACGAGCTGAAGGGGCTCGAGGGCCCCGAGCGCATCTTCCAGCTCGTTTACGACGGGGCCGACGCTTTTCCCCCGCTCCGGCTCGGGCTGATCGTGGATCCGCAGGCCGAGCCGGTGGGAGGAAGCGTCCAGAAGGGCGCCGCACCGCTCCGCGTGGCCCTCGCCGACGACGCGGTGCTCCTGCGCGAGGGGATCGCGCGGCTGCTGAGCGAGGCGGGGTTCGAGATCGTCGGGCAGTCCGGTACCGCCGACGACCTGCTGCTCAAGGTGCGCAGCTATGCGCCCGACGTGGCCGTCGTCGACATCCGCATGCCGCCCACGCAGACGGACGAGGGCCTGCGCGCCGCGCAGGAGATCCGCGAGAAGCATCCCGACGTCGGCGTGCTCGTGCTCTCCCAGTACGTGGAGCCCGCGTACGCGATGGAGCTGCTGGCCGAGAGCGCGGAGGGCGTCGGCTACCTGCTCAAGGACCGCGTCGCGGACGTCGACGAGTTCGCGGCCGCCGTGCGGCGCGTCGCGGAGGGCGGCTCGGCGCTCGATCCGGCGCTCGTCACGCAGCTCGTGGGCCGGCGCCAGCAGCGCGACCCCATCGACGAGCTCACGCCGCGCGAGCGCGAGGTGCTCGAGCTGATGGCGGAGGGCCGCTCGAACCAGGCGATCGGCGAGCGCCTGTTCATCACGCCGCGCGCGGTCGAAAAGCACATCACGAGCATCTTCGGCAAGCTGCGCCTGCCACCCGCGCCCGACGACCACCGCCGCGTGCTCGCCGTGCTCGCCCTCCTGCAGGCCTGACGAGCAGCCGGTCCGGCAATGGTGTGGCTACCCCCACCATGACAGGCCTGCAGGCCACATTCCGCACGAAAGCGCTACTTGCGAGGCTCAGGCGTACGCCAAACGACCCGAAGGAGACCCCAGCGTGACAGCCACGACAGCAGCCCAGTGGAGGGAAGTGGCTCGGAGAGCGGGCAACGGCGTCGAAGTCGCACTGCTCTGGAGCGAGTCGCTGAACCGTGTGAAGGTCATGGTCAGCGACGGCCAGCTCTGCCACCACCTCGATTTCGAAGTCGCCGAGGCGGACGCGGTCAGCGCGTTCAACGAGCCGTTCGCCGACGCGGTCGCAAATCTGACGTCCGCGGCGCGATGACTTTCGCCGCCGCGAGCGGTCTGAAGGATGAAACCCAGTAGGAGGGAGCTGAGGCATGACGGAGCACCGAGAAGGCACGGACGGGAATCCCTTGCCCCCGGCCGGCGGCGACGAGCGCAATAGGGACCGCCGCGCGGCCCACGAAAGGCTTTCCACCGGCGCGCTCGCGCGCTGGGCGCGGGCCAACGCGCGGCACCCCTGGCGCGTGGTCGCGAGCTGGCTCGTGATCCTCGTCGTGCTGATCGGACTGGTCGGCGCGGTCGGGGGCAGCCTCAAGGACGAGTTCGAAATTCCGGGCTCCGACACGCAGAAGGCGACGGACCTGATCGAGAAGGAGTTCACGGAAGAGGAGGGCAGCGTCCTCAACATCGTCTTCGCGGCGCCGCCCGCCCAGCGACTCGACACGCCGCAGCGCAAGGCAGCGATCCAGAGGGCGATCGCGCGGCTCCGCTCGCCGGAGTTCAAGCCGACCGACGACAAGGCCGGCCTGGTCAGCGTCGGGAACCCGTTCAGCGCGGACACCTTCTCCGACGACGGCCGCATCGCCTACGCGGAAGCGCAGTTCAACAAGGTCATCTACGACGAGGATCGCGACCAGGTCGTCGCGGTCGAGGGCGCCGCGCGCGAGACGGTCGAGCCCGCCGGAGTCACCGTCGAGTTCAACGGCGAGGCCGAGTTCCCGCCCATCGAGCAGGGCACGCAGGAGCTACTGGGCCTGCTGGCGGCCCTGATCGTGCTGATGATCGTCTTCCGCACCTTCGTGGCGACGGCAATCCCGATTGCGCTCGCGCTTTCGGCCGTCGGCACCGCGTTCTTCCTGCTCTTCATCATCGCCGGCTTCACCGACATCAACACGATCACCCCGCTCCTCGTGTCGATGATCGGGCTCGGGGTCGGCATCGACTACTCGCTGTTCATCGTCACGCGCTTCCGGCAGCTGCTGCACGAAGGCCTTTCGCCGGAAGACGCCGCCACCGAGGCGGGCTCCTCCGCCGGCCGGGCGGTGCTCTTCGCCGGCCTGACGGTCGCGATCTCGGTCACCGGGCTGGCCTTCTTCGGGCTCGACTTCGTGACGAAGCTCGGGATCGGCTCGGCCCTCGGCGTGCTGACGACCGTCCTGATCGCCAACTCACTGCTGCTCGCCGTGCTGCGGCTGCTCGGGCACAAGATCGACCGATTGAAAGTCCCCTTCCTGCGGCCGATCGACGACAGGGAGGAGGCCCGTGAGAAAACCCTGATCGCGCGCTGGGGACGGTTCGTGACCGCTCACGCGCGGGCGGTGTTCGTGGTCGTCCTGCTCGTCGTGCTGGGGCTGGCCTCGACGTCGGCGCTCGTACGGCTCGGCGCCTCGGACCAGGGCACGCAGCCGAAGGAGCAGACGGCCCGCCGGGCGTACGACCTACTCGCGGAGGGCTTCGGCAAGGGCTTCAACGGACCGATCCCGATCGTCGTCGACGTCAACGACGACCCTCAGGCTCCGCAGAAGATCTACGACCGCGCGCGGGGCCTCGAGGACGTGGCGTCGGTGCGCGAGCCGCAGTTCAACGACTCGAAGACGGTCGCGATCGTCTTCGTCACGCCGGCCTCCGCGCCGCAGGACGAGGCGACCGAAGACCTCGTCGACCACCTGCGCGACGACGTCGTCCCGGAGGCGACCGCGGGCGGCAACGCGGTTGCCTACGTCTCCGGCCTGACGGCGGCGTTCAAGGACATCGCCGAACGGATCATGGAGCGCCTGCCGCTCTTCCTGCTCTACATCATCGGCGTTACCTTCATCGTGCTGGCGATGGCGTTCAGGTCGATCGTGATCTCGCTGACGGCGGCGATCACGACGATCATGTCGGCCTTCGTCGGCTTCGGGGTGCTCACCCTCGTGGTCCAGGAGGGCCACCTGATGAGCCTGACCGGGCTCGACCGGACCGGGCCGATCGAGACCTTCGTGCCGCCGATCGCGTTCGCGATCCTCTTCGGGCTCTCGATGGACTACATGGTCTTCCTGATGAGCCGAATCCGGGAAGAGCACGTCCACGGCCTGAACACGCGGGCGGCCGTCGAGCACGGGATCGCCGCCATCGGACGCGTCGTCGTCGCGGCGGCGATCATCATGGGCACCGTCTTCGCGGCGTTCATCCTCACGGCCGACCGCATCTCGAAGGAGTTCGGCCTGCTGCTCGCGATCGCGATCCTCACCGACGCGCTGCTCGTGCGGATGACGCTCGTGCCCTCGCTGCTTACGCTGCTGGGCGAGAAGTCGTGGTACATGCCACGCTGGCTCGACCGGCTGCTCCCGAACGTGACGATCGAGTCGCCGCACGACGAGAACGGACGCGGCGAGCGGGCCGAGCGGCCCGCGCCGGAGCCGACCGAGGCTTAGGGGGAGGGCCGGTCGATGAGCCCCGTCCGCTGGCACGTGACGATGTCAGTGGACGGGCTCATCGCCTGCCCTGAAGCTCAGGTGACTCCGGTGCGGACCTCACTGCCTTCGGGCTGCGGCACGATGCGGATGTAGGGCCGCGGCGCGTCCCAGCCTTCCGGATAGATCTCCTTCGCCTCGTCGTCCGAGACCGAGGCGGCGATGATCACGTCCTCGCCTTGCTGCCAGTTCACCGGCGTCGCAACCCTGTGCGTCGCCGTGAGCTGAAGGGAGTCGATCACGCGGAGCACCTCGTCGAAGTTGCGGCCTGTCGTCATCGGATAGACGAGGATCAGCTTGATCTTCTTGTCGGGCCCGACGACGAAGACGTTGCGCACGGTCTGGTTGTCTGCCGGCGTGCGCTCGCCCGGATCACCCGACGTCTCAGCCGGCAGCATTCCGTAGAGCTTCGAGACGTTGAAGTCGGCGTCGCC
>JBKPFP010000326.1:0-5777 GCA_046744435.1 Actinomycetota bacterium
GACTCGCTTTCTCCCTCTCACCGGTCTATCCGAGGACGACGTGGGTAGCTTCGTCTCGCTGACGACCGGGCTCGAGCCGGCGGCACACCTCGTCAGCGCCCTCCATCGCGCAACCGAGGGCAACCCGCTCTTCGTCGGCGAGGTGGTGCGCCTGCTGGCGAGCGAGAAGGCGCTCGAGTCGATCACCGACGCGACCGCCTGGCGGCGGACGGTTCCGGAAGGCGTGAGCGCGGTGATCCGGCGGCGCCTCGGACACGTCTCGGAGAACTGCCGGCTCGTGCTCGTTCTCGCCTCGGTGCTCGGGCGCGAGTTCGATCTCAACGCGCTCGAGCAGGTGAGCGACGTCAGCGGGAGTCAGCTCCTCGACGTACTCGACGAAGCTGCTCGGGAACGCATTGTCACGGGCGTCCCGGGCCAACCTGGCCAGATGCGCTTCGCCCACGTGTTGATCCGAGACACCCTCTACGACGAGCTCGCCCCGGGGCGGCGCGTGCAGCTACACCGCCGTGTCGGCGACGCGCTCGAAGAGCTCTACGCGGACAACCTCGAACCGCATCTGGCCGAGCTGGCCCACCATTTCTACGAGTCCGCCCGTCCGGCCGTTGCAGAGAAAGCGCTTGCCTACGCCCGCCGCGCCGGCGAACGGTCGCTCCGGTTGCTTGCGTACGAAGAGGCTGCCCGCCTCTTCGCGATCGGCCTCAGGGTCCTCGACAGCATGGAATCGCCGGACGACGCGATCCGCTGCGAGCTCCTGCTTGCGGTCGGCGACGCGTACGCCCGCACCGGCGACACGCCGAGATCCAAGCGGACGTACCGCGAGGCCGCGCGGCTGGCCGAGGCGCTGCATCTGCCCGACGAGCTCGGCCGCGCGGCGCTGGGCTACGGCGGCAGATTCATCTGGGACGTCTCGCGGGACGACGAGCATCTCGCGTACTTGCTCGAGCGTGCGCTTGCCGCTGCGGGCGACGAGGACAGCACCTTGCGCGTCAGGCTCCTCGCCCGCCTCGCCGCCGGCCCGCTCCGCGACTCAACCGCGGACCCCGAACGCCGAAAGTCGCTCGGTGAGCAGGCGTTGGAGATGGCCCGGCGGATCGGCGACCCGTCGACGCTCGCCTACGCCCTCCATGGTTACGTATCGAGTCGCTTGTCGCCAGACTCCGTGCTCGAGCAGCTCGAGCTGACGAAGGAGCTCATTCACGTCGCGCTTCAGGTCGGCGACTTCGAACGCGCGGTCGAAGGCTACGAGATTCACCTCGAATCTTCGATCGAGCTTGGCGACATGTCCTCGGTATACGCCGACCTCGACGCGATGGCGGCACTGGTCGAAGAGCTCCGCCAGCCCGCACAAGCCTGGCTCGTCGCGGTCTACCAGACGCTTGTAGCGCTGCTCGAGGGCCGGTTCGACGAAGCCGAGCAGCTCATGGCCGAGGCACGCTTGCTCGGCGAGCGGGCTCTGAGCTGGAGCGCAGCGATCACGCACGGGCTCCAGCTCTTTCTCCTTCGCCGCGAGCGAGGAGGCGTCGAAGAGGTCGACCAACTCGTCCGTCGGGCAGTTGCGGACCACCCGACATATCCGATCTGGCGCTGTGTACTCGTGAACATGCTCGCCGAGCTGGGTTCGATCGGCGAGGCGAGGAGCGAGTTCGAGGCGCTCGCCGCAGACGACTTCGCTGGCCTCCCGTTCGACGAGGAGTGGGAGGTCAGCATGTGCTTCCTTGCCGAGACCGCCGCCCGACTCGGCGACAGCGCTCGGGCGGCGACGATGTACGACCGCCTGTTGCCCTACGCCGACAGAGTCGCCCTCAGCTATCCGGAGATCAGCCTCGGCCCGGTCTCACGCTTTCTCGGAATCCTGGCCTCGACGACCTCCGACTACGACGCTGCGGCCGGACACTTCGAAGACGCAGTCGTGACGAGCGAGCGCATCGGCGCTCGCCCGTGGCTCGCCCATACACAAGACGACTACGCGCACATGCTGCTCCGGCGCGGCGAGCCCGACGACGCCGAGCACGCCGGCTGCCTGCTCGACTGCGCCCGCACCGCCTATCGCGAGCTCGGCATGAGCGCCCACGTGCCGACCTCCTCCTCGGTGCTCGCCGCCAACAGTCCTCTCTAGCCGCGCAGGCGACGCGCGCTCCCTTCGGACTCAGCCGAGGCGCGAGGGCTGCAAGGAATCTGCAACGCGCTGGCAACGGGTCCCACAGATCCTCGGCTCGATGAGACCGCCACGACAACGAGGCGCGCCTGACCTTGGGAGGTGCCTGCCGCCCGCGGACGCGGGGTCTACCACGCACTCATCGCCGCACGCTGGCGAGAGGCATTGCCCGCGGCACGCCCGCGCTCACGGTCAAGCCGGCGTCACCTCGCGCCCGATCCTCGAAGGCTCGCCTTCGTCACCGTCGCGCAGACCACCGTCCTTCCCGACCGCATTAGGCCCCTGATGACGCACGCCGCCGCCACGAGGAAGTCCTCACCCAACGGCACGACAAGAAAGGAAGGCTGAAAAGCGATGAAGCACCGCACGCTTTCGCTCCTGCTCGTCATCTGCGCAGTCCTGCTTCTCGCGCCGGCGGCCCGCGCCGAGACGGACTCGGCGAGGCACTACTACCTGTCGCTGGGCGATGCGCTGGCAGCCAGCTTCCAGCCGAACGGGGACCTCACGCACGGCTACGCCGAGCAGTTGCACGCGGCGCTCGCGGCCGAGGACCCGAAGCTCGAGCTCGTGAAACTCGCCTGCGGCGGCGAGTCGACAGCGTCGATGCGCTTCGGCAGCCAATACCCGAGCGTCGTCCAGAGCTGCGGCACACCCCGGTACTACAAGAACGTGCTCTACCCGAAAGGAACGCAACTCGCGGAAGCCGTCAACTTCCTTCAGGCACACAAGGACAACGTCGCGCTCGTCACGATCGACATCGGCGCGAACGACCTCTCCCGGCTCGACGCGCAGGGCAACGTCGTCACTTGCCTGTTCGAGCCAGCCGGCTGCGCTGCGCAGGTTGCGACGATGGCGCAGAACCTCGCCGCGATCTTGGCGGAGCTCAAGGCCGCCGCAGGCCCGGTTGTTCCGATCGTGGGGATGACCTACTACGACGTGTTCGCGCCGCTCTGCTTCGCGGACGCGTCGCTCCTGTTCATCTGCAGCCGCGTCGATGGGGTGAACGCGATCCTCGCCGATACCTACGCGGCGTCTGGTGTGCCGGTCGCCGACGTCGCCGGTGCGTTCGAGAACGATGTCCTCGCGAACGCCGCCGCGAATGTCTGCGCCTGGACCTGGTTTTGCTCGCTCGGCGACGTGCACGCGAACACGGCCGGCTACGGCGTGATCGCGCAGGCGTTCGCCGACGTCTTGCCATGCGGCAGGGAACACGGTGAATCAGCGATGGACGATGAGGGGGAGGGACATGCGTTACGAGGCAGCGATCTCGAACAAGTTCGGCTTCGCGCTGCGAGTCGCGACTGCTGCGGCTGTAGCGGCAGGTGTGCTCGTGTCTCTAGGCCCGGCGTCAGCGGCAGGCGAGTCGGAAGGTCTGTGGCTCACAGCGGGCCATGAACCGCTGAACACTCGCTGGCAGGCGGCCGAGACGAAGATCGGGGTAGGCAACGCCTCGCGGCTGGCACCGAAGTGGACGTTCACGACCGGCGGCGACGTGTCCGCCACCCCTGCTGTGGACGGAAATACCGTGTACGTCCCGGACTGGGCCGGGAACCTGTTCGCGATCGACAGGAAGTCGGGCGAGCGGGTCTGGTCGCACCGGATCTTCGAGTACACGGGCGTCGCCGGCGATCTGGCCCGGACGACGCCCGCGGTGGCCGGGAACAAGCTCATCTTCGGCGACTGGGGCGTGCGCGCCCTCGCCGGAGCGCGTGTGATCGCCGTCGAAAAGCAGGGCGGCGACCCGCTCTGGGTGACACGCGTCGATTCGCATTTCGCCGCGGTCGTGACCCAGTCGGCGGTGATGTCCGGCGACAACACGGTCGTCTACGTCGGCGTCTCGTCGCTCGAGGAGCTGGCGTCGGGACTCATTCCCGGCTATGTCTGCTGCTCCTTTCGCGGGAGCGTCCTGGCCCTGGACGCCGGCACCGGACGGATTCTCTGGAAGCGCTACATCGTCCCGCCTGGTTTCAGCGGCGGGGCTGTCTGGGGCAGCACGCCCGTCGTCGACACGGCGCGGAGAAGCCTCTATGTCGGCACCGGGAACAACTACTCGGTTCCGCAGGCGGTGGTCGACTGCGTCGTCGCTGCGGGGGACGATCCTGAGGCGGTGCGGGCGTGCAACCCGCGGGACAATCACTTCGATTCGGTGCTCGCCCTGGATCTGGCGACCGGCGCCGTCAGGTGGGCGACGTTCGCGCTGCCCTTCGACGCCTGGAACGTCACCTGCCTGCCGGGCTGGGGGGATCCGTCCAACTGCCCAGTTCCGACCGGGCCCGACTACGACTTCGGCCAGGGCCCCACGTTGTTCGCCGCCGGGTCGGACTCGAGCGTGCGCGAGCTGCTCGGGATCGGGCAGAAGAGCGGTCAGTACTGGGCGCTCGACCCCGACAGCGGCGCGGTCGTGTGGGTGACGCAGGTTGGACCCGGTGGGATCGAGGGCGGGTTGCAGTTCGGCTCGGCGAACGACGGCCGGCGCCTCTTCGTTGCCGACGCCAACTCGCAGCGGCGCCCCTGGACGCTCGTCGACGACGGCCACGCGACCGGCCCGACCGTGACGTCTGGGTTCTGGAGCGCACTCGAACCCGTCACCGGAGAGATCCTCTGGCAGACGGCGAATCCGACCGGCGCCCAGACACCGGGGGCGGTCTCCGGTGCCAACGGCGTCGTCTTCGGGTGCTCGCTCGATCCGGACGGTCACATGTACGCGCTCGATGCGGCAACCGGCGCCATCCTCTGGGACTACGCGAGCGGCGGAGCCTGCGCCGCCGGCGCCTCGATCTCGAGGGGCACGGTCTACTGGGGCTCCGGCTACTCGTGGAAAGGCTGGACAGCGAACAACAAGCTCAACGCGTTCTCGCCGTTCTAGCCGCGATGGAAGGGAGACACACACGTTGAAGCGCTTCCTCCTCACCTGTGCCCCGCTCGTCGCGGCGCTCGCGGTCGGCGTGCCCGCTGTCGGAGCACCGGTAGCCCGGGTCGTGGTGCCGGTCTCTGGAGTCGCGGCCAGTCCCTTTGCCGGCTGCACCGCTGATCTCGTCGATTTGCAGCGAGCGCTCGGCTCGGTCGACTACCCGAACAGCGAGGTGGAGCCATACCTGGCGGTCAACCCGACGAACCCGAACAATCTGATCGCGGTCTGGCAGCAGGATCGCTGGGACGACAGTGGTTCCCGTGGCAACCTGGCCGAAGTCAGCTTCGACGGTGGGAACAGCTGGCAGAGATCGTCGAGGTGACGCGCTCGTCGGCCTGCACCGGGAATCCTTTCTTTGCCCGCGCGACCGACCCCTGGGTCACGTTCTCCCCGGACGGCACGGCCTCGTAGGGTTCGTAAACTCGATCTCCCTGCAAATCAGCAAGTCCGTACGGCTGACCGAGTTAGGTACGGCTGATCGAGTTACGCACCTAGGGACTCAGCTGTGTTGTTGCCTCAGTCGAGCAGCCGCTTGACCGCGAGCGCGGCGAGCGAGGCTGCGGTGACGAGCGCGAGCAGGTCCGTCGGGGTCGAGATTCGCTTGAACTCTGCGCTGCGGTCGCGCACCTCGATGTAGCCGATCGGGCTGACGGCCACACCGCCGCCTCCACCCCCGCCCGAGCCCTCGTCGCCCTCGCGGGAGCCGGAGCC
>JBKPFP010000001.1:0-4276 GCA_046744435.1 Actinomycetota bacterium
GTACAGCGGCGCGTGGGGTTCAGAGACTCGCTTCGCGGTTTGACCGGTGGGCGTGGCTGGCGGGTCGATACTTCGCTCTCCCCGAACTCCAGAAAACCGAGACGGGAGCGACGGGACTCGAACCCGCGACCTCCGGCGTGACAGGCCGGGAGAGGCTCTACCGGCACAGCTCGCTGTGACCGGGAATTACGGGCTAGAGCGGGCATTTCCTCGCCGGGCGAACCGGCCGTTACCGGCTACGACCGGTTACCACCCGGCAGAGCCTGTGTAGTACGCGTGTAGTGAATGTGTTGCCTCTTCGAGCAACGAGCGTCCGAGTTGGCCGGCGAATGCCCCGATGAAGCACCGCCCCGCTCTCCGCCTCGCCGACTAAGGGCTGTGTTTGAAGCCGAGGCTGGACGTGTCGATGACCCGTGGCCTTGGGGCGGACGGGCCGAAGTTGCGTTGCACAAACCTCCGGCGCGAGGAGGCGCCCGCTCGAGAGGACTTAATCACCCGTTCATTAGCGATGGGAGCCGCTCACGCGGCTCCCATCGACGCAAGGCGTCTCACGTTCTTCTACGAGCACTCCTCCGGCGCCGGTGCCGAGATGATGTGGGTCTCGGACCCAGGCGGCAGGATGAAGAAGAAATAGGCCTCTGCCCCTGATGGTCCGGCGATCGCCCGGTGAACGTGGCCGAAGCCAGGATCCACAAACCCCTGACCTGCGGTGTACGTTCGGTCGCGACACGTGTCGTGTGCCGTGTCTTCGTACGTCAGCGAACCGCTCTGGACCATGCCGAACACCGGTCCCGGGTGGCTATGCCACGGAAACGCCTGGTTCGGCGGAAACCGCAGATGTTGGACGAACACATCCGCGCCGTTCGGTTCTGCTGCGCGCGCCAGCGCGGAGACCGGAACGTCCGCTACGTAGTTGTGTGCCACGAAGAAGCCTGTCGGGACGGTTGCCGGATCGATTTGCGGCACGTGAGAGGCGATCGCAGCACCGGCGCCAACCATGACCGCCGCGCCTGCAAGCGCTGCCAGGATCTTCACCCGCCTTTTGCTCCGCTGCATTCGTCTGAATCTCACGATTCCCCCTTTCGCGTTGAGGTGAGCGCTTGACGGCTCGTGTTCCTTGTGCGTACAGCGGCGCGCAGTCCGAACATGAGCTGTCTTCTCATCGAGCGCCCCCTTGGGTTGGCTGCGTAGGAGGCGTGACAAACACCGTTACGGTGGTAACGGCAGCGCGTTGAGGAATTCAGCCTCGCCAGTCGATCGAGGCGCGTGGGTCCGGTGCGTAAGAGCAGTATGTCCCGGTGCGGATCGTCCGTTCGAGGTGCTCTCCGAGCGCCGGACTGTGCTCCTGAATGCGCGCGAGCGCGGACCGGATCGCTCGTGTGACGCTGACGCGCGCCCGCTCCGAGGGTGATCCCATCCGACGATCGCGGCCGCCGAGACCGATCGCAGCGGCCAGCTCACGCACGAGGAAGTCTCGCTCCGCCTCTGCTCGCGCGGCCCGCTCCGTGTCGCCGAAGGCCCGCGCCTCTTCGAGTTCGTCCTCCAGGTCGTCCAGCCGGCGGCGGTACTCCGCCTTCGCCTGAACGTCCAGGATCTCGGCCGCGTCCCCCCGCGATGGGGTGAGTCCGGGTTCGGCCGTCCGCGCAGCATCCCCGGTGCCACGCTCGCCGGCGACGAGATCGAGCGCGTGAATCTCGCGACCGGGTTCCGCGAGTAGGCGCGCCAAATAGCGAAGACCCTTGGAATCCTTGAGCCGGAACGCGCCTCCCTCGTAAGCGATCGACCAGTACTCGCCTTCGCGGCGGAACACCGTCGGCTTTGCCGTTGGCTCAGTCGTCTTAGCGGTGACGTGGACCCGCCGGCTCGCCGCGTCCTTTGCCAGCGTCGCGGCGCGCGCTTCGAGCGCAGACATGCCGAGCTCGCGAGCGCTCTCGCGTGCGCTGGCGAGGAGCTGCTTCGCCCGTGCACGGTCGCGGGGGCGGCCGCGGTGGAGGAGCATTTCGGCCCAGTCGCATTCGGTATGCGCCACCCAGGGTCTGGCGCGCATCGTCGCGTGTCGGTCGAGCGCTTGCTCGAAGTGGGCGCTCGGCGTCACTCCACCGGCCGGCGCATCCGGCGACGATCCCGAGTGGACGCGCAACCGAGCCAGTGCACGCACCGGGCGGTGTGAAGGCGTTCCTGCTCGCGAATGGGATCAGGGCCTTGTAGACCATGTCCGCGTGCGTCACGTCATCGACCCACCGGCTCACTTCCGCGAGCAGGCATACCTCGAAGATCCAGTCGTCATTCCGCGGAAGCACGGCGAAGCCGTCCGCGGCGAGACCGTGGAGCTCCTCGCGCGCCGAATCCCGATGCCCCAACTCCGCCTCGACGTGGGCGCGAATGCAGCGCAGCACCTCGTACATTCCGAAGCGCCGGGAGGCATCCGTGAGCGGCCGTTCGATCTCCCCAAGTCGTCTCTGCTCTCGCCGGAGCGCCCACAGCTGGACAAAGTGATAGACGTCCGCGATCCGGCCGGCGGCGCGCTGCCCACGCTCAACCGCCTCGCGCAGCAGTTCCTCAGCCTCGGCGAACCGCCCTTCGAAGGTTGCGAGCGTTGTGCGCAGGACGGCTCCGAACCACAGCTGCGCGGGCTGCCGCAGCTCGTCTGCGAGCCGGGTCTGTGCTTCGAGCTCGGCATACGCGGCGCTCATGTCGCCGACCTCCATGGCAAGGGCGAACCGAAACATGTGCCCGTCATGCATGAGCTCTTTGTCTCCCGTGCTCTCGGCCACCTCGACGAGCTCCGTTGTGACCGCATGCCGCTCCTCGATCGTTTCGTGCGGCCCCCAGATCGCCACGCAGCGAGCGTCGAGCGCGTATGCCAGGGTCGGGGCGTTTCCGAGCCTTCGCGCTGTCTCGACCGCGTCGAGGCTGAGCGCTGCGCGCCGCTGCTCGGCAGCGTGCTGGTCCTGTAGCGGACCTCCCGCGAGCCGCGACGCCACCCTCACACGGAGCTCGCTATTTGCCTCCGGAAGAGCGGTGAGGGCATCCTCCAAGAGCGGTAGGAGGTGAGGGTCTCCCCGGCCCGGGTCCCATACGAACCTCCCTCCGTACCCGAGCGCCGCGCGTGCGAGCAACTCGGGGATTCCCGCAGCCTTCGCGATCTCCGCCACGCGGCGGAACGTGATCTTCGCCTCACCGAAGTCGCCGGCGCGCGCCCGCGCGTCGCCGAGGCCGAGAAGAAGCTCGCACTCGGTCCGCGCATCGCGGATCGGCCCAAGATCGAGCGCTTCGAGGGCGAGCTGGAACAGCCTGCCGGCCTCCTCGTAGGCGAGAAGCCGCACGGCTCGCTCGCCCGCACGCCGGGCAAAGTCGATCGCCTTCTCGACGTCGCCAGCGGGAGCTGCGGCGACGTAGTGATGGGCAAGCTCGGTGAGGTGAGGTTCGGGCTCCTGGTACACGCGCTCGAGCGCCTCGCCGACCTCGCGATGAAGCCTGATCCGGCGGGCCTGCGGCAACTCGTCGTAGAGGACGTCGCGGATGAGGGCGTGCGAGAAGCGGAGTCGGCCGGGCGTGGCCGGCGTCGCAACTCGATCGGCGATCGCGTCCTCCAGAAGCTCCAGGATCCCGCTCGGCGAGGACCCACTTACGACTCCGAGCACCTCGAGGCTGAACTCGCGCCCGAAGACGGCGCCGAGTGTCAGAACGCTCCGGCACTCCTCCGACAGACGTCCGAGCCGATGGTCGATCACTGCGCGTATGCCGTGCGGGATCTCGAGTCGCGGGAAGGGAGCGAGCGCGATGTCGGCCAGCTTTCCCTCCGAGACGAGGAGTCGCACGACCTCGCCGAGGAAGAGCGGATTTCCCTCGGTCCCCTCGTACATGGCGGCGACGAGAGCCTCGTCAGGGTCGACTCCGGCGCTTCCTCCGATGAACGTCGCGACCTCCCGCCGGTCGAGGCCGGAAAGCGCAAGCATGCGTGTCACCGGCAGTCGCGCGAGCTCGGCGAGAACCGACGAAAGGGGATCGTCGAGGGTTGGGTCGACGTCTCGGTAGGCCCCAAGGACGAGGAGCCGTGCGTCGGCGAGTTCGGCTGCCAGGAACTGCAAGAGGAGGAGCGAGGGCGTATCCGCTGCATGGAGGTCATCGAGGACGAGCACGAGTGGCCGGGCCTCTCCTCCGTTGCGGAGAAACTCAGCGACAGCCTCGAAGAGCCGGAAACGCGCGGTCTCCGGATCGGCCCCCAACGGGCCGGGATGGCTCAGACGAGACGTCTCCCGCCTCGGGCACGAGC
>JBKPFP010000434.1:0-5241 GCA_046744435.1 Actinomycetota bacterium
CGAAGAAGATTGGACGGATCGGCCTCGGCCCGACGAGGCTCATGTCGCCGCGGAGCACGTTCCAGAGCTGAGGCAGCTCGTCGAGCTGCGTCGCTCTCAGCCAGCCTCCGAAGGCCGTGCGCTCATCGCGTGTCCTCCGGACGAGCTCGTCGCCGAGGAACGGGCCGAGCCGCTCCTCGGCGCCCCGGCGCAGCGTCCGGAACTTGAGCATCGTGTAGAAGCGCCCGCCGCGCCCCACCCGCTCGCCGCGATAGAGGACGGGCCGCCCGCTCGTCGCGAGGATGGCGATGCTGATCAGCGCGATCGGAATCGCGGCGAGCGCCAGGAAGACAAGTGCCAGCAGGACGTCGAGGATGCGCAGGGCGGTGTCGACCCTGTCGCGCCGAGGGCTTTCGCGCGCCCGCCGGATGAAGCTCTCGGGGAGCGAGGGCCGTGTCTGCACCGGCTGATGGTAGAGAGCGCGAGGCCGGCTTGCGCCGGCCTCGCGTAGCGTCGTACGTTGAGGAATGTCAGGCGTTCGGGTCGCGGAACAGCAGGAGCTGTCCCGCCTCACGCATGTAGGTCACCCCCGTGAACGGGCTCGGAGCCGTAGCGATCTCGTAGCCGTGCGCTTGAACGTCGACGAGGAACGCACCAGGACCGAAGACCTCCGATGCGTCGACGATCCCGCTCGACTCCCAGCTGCCGATCGGCAGGTCCTGCCTCTGTGACTGGTTCACTTGCGCGACCGGGACAAGTGGACCACCCAGGAGCGTGTAGCGCCAGATCTTGGCGTAGCCGACGGCCGGCCCCTGGTTGTGGCTGCCCGGATCCTCCTGGAAGAGGAGGCTCCGGCCTGTCGTTTCGACGTTGTCCGGCTGGTGCGGGACGGCCGGGTTGTTGTAGCCGCCGCTGTCGAAGTCGAGGAGCAGACTCAGGCTCGTCACCTTGAGCGGATTACTCGGATCCATGACCAGCTTGAAGATCCGCCCGTTCGGATAGGGCCCGCGCGTGCCGGACGGCCCGCGGCGCAGTCGTCCCGAGCCGTCCGGAATCGCCCTCGGCTCGCCGGTGTCGGCGAAGTAGACGACGTTCGGCGTGTTCCGGTCGTAGGCGATGTCTTCGATCCGGATGAACTGGAACGCCCCCACCACGTTGTGGCTCCAGTGCTCCAGCACCCACTGGGGCCCGTCGGGGATTCCGGCGGGCGGCGCGGGGTAGCCGAAGTCGGCCGAGGTGACGTCCGTTCCGTCCGGGCGCTTCCCCGTCGCGATCATCCGCGGAACCTCGACGAACGTCGCTGAGACGCCGCCCGCCGACGGGAAGTCCCCGTAGTCGTTGACCGCGGGGTTGTCCGAAACGAGCGCGTACAGCTTGCCTTCGTCGTTCCACAGGGAAGCGCCGCTCGCAGCCGAGTAGAGATACATCTGCGACGCCGGCGCGTCGAAGGTGTCGTCGCCGGAGAGGACGACCGGATGGCCGTAGCCGGGCAGACCGACGTCGTTCTCGTGGTTGTGGCGGCCCATCCCGTAGATCGAGCGGTAGTCGCCCTTCTTCACGTCGTAGGCGACGACGACACCCGCCTGCTCCGCACTCGGCTCGGTCAGCGAGACCGACGGCGGGTGCCAGGCGTAGCCGCTGCGAAGGACGATGTCGCGGGCCTCCTCGTTCGTAAGGAGGAGCTCTCGCTCGAAGCCCTGCTCGGGTCCAACCAGGAAGTTCGAGCAGAAGCGCTGGTAGTTCGCGCTGGACGGGATCACGGTGTCGCCCTTGAGCACGCCCGCGCTGTGCTGGTTGAGCCGGAGACGGCTCACCATCGCGTTGGTGAAGTCGCTTCTCGTTGCCGGGAAGGGGACGAGCGACGTCTCGTGATTCACATAGACGTCCATTGTTCCCCGCCCGTTGGTCGTGAACGAGATTCCGTCGGGAATCGACTCGAACATATGCCCCTGGACGGTGTCCCCGACCGAGATGATCGGCTTGACGCTCGCTCCAGGCGCGAGTGGCGTCACCATCGCGGGCGTCGAGGTGTGAAAGCCCGAGTTGTTGTCGCCCGCGCCCGCTGGCGCCGTGACGAGCAATCCGGCCACGCCGACAATGAGCACGGCCAGTCTGATTCCTCTCATGTAGCCCCCTTCTCTCCCCTTGATATCGAGAGGGCGATTGTAAACCTCAGCCACGAGACCTTCTAGGACACACGCTCTCGATAAGCTTTCCTTATGGATACACGCCAGTTGGCGGCCTTCTGCGCGGTCGTCGACCGCCGCAGCTTCTCGCAGGCCGCTGAGCAGCTCGGCGTCACGCAGCCGGCTGTCAGCCTCCAGATCCGCTCGCTCGAGAAGCTCCTCGGCCAGCGTCTGCTCGATCGCTCCGGGCGCCGGGTCGAGCCGACCGAGGCGGGACAGCGGCTCTACCGCAGCGCGCAGCGCCTGCTCGCGCTCGAGCAGACGCTGCTCGAGGAAGTGGCCGGTGAGGGCGAGGGGGAGCTCACGGGCCGGCTGGAGATCGGCTGCTCGACCGGGCCGGGAGCCACGGTCCTCCCACTGTTGCTCTGCCAGTTCCAAGAGGTAAATCCCGGCGTCTCGATCTCGCTCTCTGTCAACGACACGCAGCACGTCGTCGACTCGGTCGCCCGCCGGGAGCTCGAGCTCGGCGTGGTCGGCGCGGCGACGAGGCACCGCGGGGTGAGCTTCGAGCCCTTCTTCCAGGACGAGGTCGTGCTCGCCGTGCCGCCGGGGCATCCGTTTGCCGGGAAGACGGTCGGCCTCGACGAGCTTCGGAATGAGACCCTGATCCTGATGCAGGAGGGCGCCGGTGTCCGCCAGATGGTCGAAGACGAGCTGCGCGAGGCAGGCCTCCGCTTCCGTGATCTCGACGTGCGGCTCGAGCTGGGGTTGCAGGAGTCGGTCAAGGCCGCGGTCGCGGCAGGCCACGGCGTGACGTTCATCTCGCGGTCGTCGATGGAGCCGGAGCTCGCCGCCGGCAGTCTGGCGGCGGCCCGAGCCAAGGGACTGGATCCGACGCGGGAGATCTCGCTCGTACGCTCGACGGGGCGGACTCCGACCCGCGTGGCCGACGCGTTCGTCGCGTTCGCGCGTGACCGGGTTCCGTGATCGTCCGCTGGGGACTCGAGGGGCTGCCCGGGTTGCTCGGCGAGCTCGGGATCGAGCGGCCGCTTCTCGTCGCGAGTCGCCGCTGGAATGGGCTGGGACTCGACACGGCGGCGCGCTGGGACGAGATCCCGTCTCACCGGACCGAGGTCCCTCTGGGCGTCGACGGCGTGCTCGCAGTCGGCGGCGGGAGCGCCATCGACACCGCGAAGGCGGTGTCTGCGGCCGCGGACCTGCCGCTCGTCTCCGTCCCCACGACGTACTCGGGCGCGGAGTGGACGCCCTTCTTTGGGATCCGCGACCCGGGCCGCCGGATGCGTGGCGGCGGCGGCGGGGCGCACCTTGCGGGCATCGTCTACGACCCGGAGCTGACCCTGGAGCTGCCGGCCGACGTCTCGGCCGGGACGGCGCTGAACGCGCTTGCACATTCGGCCGAGGCGCTGTACCACCCGGCCCGAACTCCTGAGTCGGACGAGGCTGCGATCGAGGGGGCCGAGCTAATCGCCGAGGCCTTGCCCGACGTGCTCGGCTCCGGCCGCGATCTCGAGGCGAGAACCCGGCTGCTGCGCGGCGCGGCACGGGCCGGAGAGGCACTGGGACGCTCGGGGCTCTGCCTCGGCCATGCCCTGGCCCAGGCGCTCGGAGGCCGCTACGGCCTGCCCCACGGCGCGATGAACGCGCTCTGCCTCCCGCCCGCGCTCCGCTTCAACCAGACCGTTGCGGGTGACGAGATCGAGAAGCTCGGGCAGGCCATGGGGGTGAACGATCCGATCGCGCGGGTGGAAGAGTTGGCGCGCCTCGGCGGCTTCGAGCGGCTCCGCGACTTCGGAGTCCCCGAGGAGGAGCTGGATGAGGTTGCGGAGGCGACTGCAGCGAGGCTGGGAGCGAGGGCGAACCCGCGGCCGGCCCGTGCCGAGGAGATCGCCGTGCTGTTGCGCTCGATCTACTAGCCCGGGCACGCGCTGATAATGAGCGCTAATGCATAGGATTAGCGCCACGGTGGTACGCTTCCGGCGTGGGCGGCAGCCTCTCGTTCGACGTGCTCGTGATCGGCTCCGGCGCTTCCGGGCTCGCGGCCGCGGTGTCGGCCGAGCGGGCCGGCGCGCGCGTCGCATTGGCCTCAAAAGGGGCGTTGCAGTCCTGCAACTCCGCCAAGGCTCAGGGCGGCATCCAGGCGGCGTTCGGCGACGACGACTCGCCGGAGCTTCATGCCGAGGATGTCTGGAAGAGCTCGCACGAGACGGCTGACCGCAGGCTCGTCGAGATCCTGACCGGCGAGGCGCCGTCCGCGATCCACTGGCTGGAGGAGCTCGGGGTCCAGTTCACGCGCGAGAACGGGGGTTATCGCCTCGCCCGCTGCGGCGGTGCGTCGCGCAAGCGGCTGCTCCAGGTCGGCGACCGCACCGGGCTCGCGATCACGACCGCGCTGCGCGAGGCCTTCGAGGCTGGGTCGGGCACCGCGTTCGCGAAGTCGCCGCTGACCGAGCTTCGGCCGATCGAGAGTGGCTGGCGCGCGAGCTGCGGCGAGCACGTGATCGAGGCGGCGACGGTCGTTCTCGCCGCCGGCGGCCGCTGCTTCCGCGAAGCGAAGGAGCGCGGCGAGCTCTCGACCAACCATCCGGGGGCGACCGGCGAGGTGACACAGATCGCCGTCGGTCTGGGTGCCGAGATCCGAGATTTCGATGCGCTCCAGTACCACCCGAACGGCGGCGCCTGGCCTTCGACGATGCAGGGTTACTCGATCCCGGAGACGACTCGCGCCTACGGCGCCGTGCTCCTGAATGCCGAGGGCGAGGAGTTCACCGACTCGCTCGGGCCGCGCGACGAGGTCTCGCAGGCGATCTTCGACGAGGTCGAGAAAGGCAACGGCGTCGAGACCAACGACGGCCGGCCGGCGGTCTACCTGGATACCACCCGGATCGCCGAGGCCGACGCCGAGGTCTCCCTGCCCTACATGCTGCGCCGCGACCGCGCCGCGGGAATCGACCCGCTGACCGAGCCGATCTACACCTATCCCGTCCTCCACTACCAGAACGGTGGGCTCGTGATCGACGAGCACGCGGAGACGACCCTGGAGGGTGTCTTCGCCTGCGGCGAGATTGCGGGCGGCACCCACGGAAGGAACCGCATGATGGGCAACTCGCTGCTCGAG
>JBKPFP010000479.1:0-2734 GCA_046744435.1 Actinomycetota bacterium
AAGGACCCCGAGCAGGTGTGACCGCTCGAGGTTCTCGACGTTTCACGCTGTTGAGTTTTCAAAGACCGGTGCCGCGGGGGCGTAAAAAAGCCTCCGACTCGCGCCAGAGGCCTCCAGAGTGCTCGGTGTTGTCGTATCCGAGTTGCGTCCGAAGGCGCTCCAGTTGTCGAGTTTCAGGGACGTCTTACGCCGCCCGTCTTGGCGGCTTGGGAATGGTAGCAGGCGCAAGGGGGGTGTCAAGGAGCGCGGAACCGCATGAAACGCCGCTTTCCGGCCTGAACGAGTGCGCCTTCCAGCGCCTCCCGGGGCAGGTCGAGCTCGCTCACCACTTGCCCGTTCACTTTCACCCCGCCCTGAGCAAGCAGACGCCGCGCCTCGCTCGTCGACGGTATGCCCAGATGCTCGACGAGCAGAGCCGGCACGTGGACGAGGCCGTCGCCAGCAGGGAGCTCGGCCTCCGGCGCGTCGTCCGGCGCCTCGCCCTCCCGGACCACGCGCGTGAAGTGCTTTTCCGCACGCTGCGCCGCCTCTTCCCCGTGCGACCGGCGCACGACGAACCGGGCGAGCTCGAGCTTCGCATCCAGCGGGTCACCGGCGAGCGGATCCTCGTCGGACTCCATCAGCAGCCGGTACCACTGCGGCAACGTCGAGTCCGGGATCCGCATCGTCTTGCCGAACTGCTCCTCCGGCGCCTCGGCGAGCCCCATGTAGTTGCCCTTCGACTGGCTCATCAGCTGCCCGTCCCACGACAGGAGCAGCTCGACCGTCAACGCGACCTGGGGCTCGAGGCCGTAGCTCTGCATGATCTCGCGGCCCATGAGCAGGTTGTAGAGCTGGTCGGTGCCGCCGAGCTCGACGTCCGCCTCGACTGCGACCGAGTCGTAGCCCTGCATGATCGGGTAGAGAAGCTCCGAAAGCGAGATCGGCTCCTGCGCCGCGAAGCGCTTGCCGAAGTCGTCCCGCTCGAGCAGGCGCGCGACGGTTGCCGTCCGGGCGAGCCGCACGATCTCGGCGTAGTCGAGCTTCCCGAGCCACTCGCTGTTGAAGCGGAGCTCGGTGCGCTCGGGGTCGATGATCGCGGAAGCCTGGTCGAAGTAGCTCCTCGCGTTCCGGTCGATCTCCTCCTCGGACAGGATCGGCCGCGTCGCCGAGCGGCCCGAGGGGTCGCCGATGCGCGTCGTGTAGTCGCCGACGATCAGGACGCCGAGGTGGCCCTCGCGCTGGAACGCCGCCATTCGCTGGAGCGGCACGCCGTGGCCGAGCGTCACGTCGGGGGTCGTGACGTCGATTCCGAGCTTCACGCGCAGCGGGCGGCCGAGCTGCAGCTTGCGCTCCAGCTCGCCCTCGGGGAGCACGTCGACAGCGTTGCGTGTGAGCTCCGACAACGTCATCGGACCGAGTCTAGACTCCCTCGGTCTTGCCGCTTCGCAGACGCCCCCGAACGGCGCGGAAGAACGGGCGCCGCATACGCAAGCTCCGTCTCCTGGCACTCATCTCGGTGCTGGGCCTCTTGTGTCTGGCCTCGTTCACGTTCGGGCTGATGACCGCGATCGCGAGCCAGATCCCCGACCTCGACCCGGCCCACCAGCAGAAGTTCGAGCACGACGGCTACGTGTACGACCGGAACGGCCACGTGCTCGCCGTGCTGCGCGGATCGGAGAGCCGCGTGCTCGTGAACTCCGACGAGATCGCGCCGATCATGAAGCAGGCGATGGTCGCGATCGAGGACAAGCGCTTCTTCGACCATCGGGGCGTCGATCTACGCGCGATCGGCCGTGCGTTCTGGGCCGACGTCCGCAACCAGCGCGTCGTCCAGGGCGGCTCGACGATCACGCAGCAGTTCATCAAGAACGCGTACGTGAAGGAAGACCGCTCCGTCGCCCGCAAGCTGAAGGAGGCCGCACTCGCGTGGCAGCTGGAGCAGCGCAAGAAGAAGGACTGGATCCTCACCGCCTACCTGAACACGATCTACTTCGGGAACGGCGCCTACGGCATCCAGCAGGCGGCGCTCACGTACTTCGGCAAGCGGGCCTCGAAGCTGACGCTGCCCGAGGCGGCGCTCCTGGCGGGGATCCCGAAGGACCCCTCGCGCTACGACCCGGTCACGAACCCGCGCTCGGCGAAGCTGCGTCGGCGCATCGTCCTCGACCAGATGCTCGAGCAGGGCACGATCGCCCCCCAGGACTACCACGCCGCCCGCAGCGCGGCCCTGCCCTCACCGACGGGCGTACACCTGCCGGGCACCGAGCGGACGAAGGGCCAGTACTTCGTCAACTACGTCAAACAGCAGCTGATCCAGCACGAGGACTACGGCACCGGTCGCGTCTTCGGAGGCGGTCTCCGCGTGCGGACGACGATCGACCTCGACCTCCAGAAGATCGCACGAGGCGCGATCGCCAGGTGGCTCTCGAACCCCGAGGGACCGCAGGCGGCACTCGTCGCGATCAACCCGCGGAACGGCGAGGTGCTCGCCATGGTCGGCGGCTCCAACTTCCGCGAGAGCCAGTTCAACCTCGCCGTCCAGGGCGAGCGGCAGCCGGGCTCCGCCTTCAAGCCGTTCGTGCTGGCGGCCGCGCTGAACGAAGGCGTCTCGCCGGCGACGCGCTTCGTGTCGAAGAAGGTCGTGATCCCGCTGGGCGACCGACTCTGGCAGGTGGAGAACTACGAAGGCTCGTACCTCGGCTCGATCGACCTCGAGGACGCGACCATCCACTCGGACAATGCGGTCTACGCC
>JBKPFP010000454.1:0-2758 GCA_046744435.1 Actinomycetota bacterium
CCCGCCTCGACGGCGCTCTTGACCGACTCCTGGAGCCCGAGCTCGAGCTTGACGTCGAGGTCACGGAGCCGCTTGCCGGCCTTGCGGAGCTCCTCCTCGATCACCTGCCGGACTCCGGCTCCCTCCTGCATGAGGACGAGCTGCTCACCGCGGAGGTCGTCGATCGAGATCGTCTTGCCCACAAACGGGTGCTCCGGCGGGCAGACGAGGACGACCTCATCCTTGAAGAACGGCTCGTAGGCGACCGACCGGTGACGCGGAGTGGCTCCGACGACGCCGAGCTCGAGCTCGCGGCGCGCGACGGCCTCGATCACGCTCTGCGTGTCCGAGATCGTCAGCTCGACCCGCACCTCGGGGTTCTCGCGCTGGAACTCGCAGAGCAGGACCGGCACGACGGTCGCGCCCGGCCCGGTGGCGGCGCCGATCGCGAGCTCGCCGCGCAGCTCGCCGTCCTCGTCGCCCGCCACGTCCTCGAGCACCTGCTGCTCGAGCGCGAGGAGCTTCTGCGCGCCGCGGTAGAGTCGAAGCCCCGCCTCGGTCGGCTCGACGCGCCGCCCGGAGCGGTCGAACAGGCGCTGGCCGAGCCGCTCCTCGAGCGAGCGGATCTGGAGGCTGACGGCAGGTTGCGTGACGCCGAGGCGATCAGCGGCCTGGGAGAAGCTCTTGCGCTCGACGACAGCGCAGAAGGCGGCGAGCTGGCGTGTGTCCATAAGCGTCAATTATTCTACGCATGCACGACCGCGATCATCCCTGATGCGGGCGGCGGGTGAATTTCGACTCGGACGCGGCACACATCCGTGCGTCTTTTCCGGCTATGCTCGCGACGGGGAGGAGGTGGGCTGTGCCTATCCAAGACTGGTTTCTATGGCGTCGCACACTGCACACGAGCTCACCAGGACCGCGCCGCGCACCGGCGCTCGCTCCCACCACGTGACGACGCTCGCCGAGCAGTACGCGCGCCTTGCCCGCGAGACCCCTCGGCGGCCGGGCGTCGACCTCGAGCTCCGCACGCTGGATGTCGTCTTCTCCGCGGTCTTCTTGCTCCTCTCGCTCCCATTTGCGCTCGTCATCGGCCTTGCGATCCTGGTGACGAGCGGGCGGCCGGTCTTCTACCGCGGGCGCCGTGTCGGCCGCGGCGGGCGCATCTTCACGATGACGAAGTTCCGCACGCTGCAGCCCGGCGCCGAGGAGCGAATCGGACAGCACCTGGGCTCGTCCCTCGTCGCCCACACCGACGCCGAGGTGACCCGGATCGGCCGACGGCTCCGCGCCACGCAGCTGGACGAGATCCCTCAGCTCTGGCACGTGCTCAAGGGCGACATGAGTCTCGTCGGCCCGCGGCCGATCCGCCCCCGCTTCTTCGAGGAGCTGGCCACGGAGCTGCCCGCGTACTGGCAGCGACTGGTCGTCCGCCCTGGCCTGACCGGCTTCGCGCAGGTGCGCCGCGGCTACGAGACGCCGATGGCCGAGAAGCTCGCTCACGACCTGGAGTGGATCGCGGACCGCTCCGTCCACCTCTATCTGCGCACGCTCACCGCAACCGCCTGGCGGGTGCTCGGACAGTCGCTGCGCGGACTCTTCAGACCCGCGACCTAGACTCAGCACCCAATGTGCGGGATCTGCGGGATCGTCTCGACGAACGGCGCGATCGACCCGGCGCGGCTGGCCGCAATGAGTGCCATGCTCGTCCACCGCGGGCCCGACAGCGACGGCTCGCTGGTCGAAGATGGCGTGGGCCTCGCAGCGCGCCGCCTCGCGATCATCGACCTGGAGACCGGCGACCAGCCGATCGAGAACGAGGCCGGGACGGTCCACGTCGTTCAGAACGGCGAGATCTACAACTACCGCGAGCTGCGCCGGGAGCTCGAACGCGCCGGCCACCGCTTCACGACGCACGGCGACACCGAGGTGCTCGTCCACCTCTACGAGGAGCACGGCGCACGGTTCGCGGAGCGCCTGCGCGGCATGTTCGCGGTCGCGATCTGGGACGCTGCGCGCCAGCGGCTCTTCCTCGCGCGAGACCGCTACGGGATCAAGCCGCTCTACTACCGCGTCCAGGCGAACGAGCTCGTGTTCGCGTCGGAGCTGCGTGCCCTCCCGCGCCGCGAGATCGACCTCGACGCCCTCGAGGCCTTCCTCGCCTTCAACTCGATCCCCGCGCCGCTGACGATCTTCCGCGACACGCGCAAGCTCCCGCCGGGGCACCTCCTCGCCTGGGAGCAGGGCCGAGCCGAGCTCTCCCGGTACGCGCGACCGGCGCCCGTCGACGCCGCTGACGTCCGCGACGACGAAGAGGCCGAGCTCGTCGAGGAGCTCCGAGGGCGCCTGCGCGACTCGGTGCGGGCGCACCTGGTCGCCGACGTCCAGGTCGGCGTGCTGCTCTCCGGCGGCATCGACTCGTCGGCGCTGACCGCCCTCGCAGCCGAGGAGAGCGCGGAAGCGGTGCGCACATTCTCGATCGGCTTCGAGGAGCGGAGCTTCGACGAGCTGGCCGACGCGCGCCTCGTCGCCGAGCGCTACGGGACCGAGCACCGCGAGCTCGTCCTGCGGCCCGACGCCGCACTGTTGCTGCCGGCTCTGGCCGAGGCCTTCGACGAGCCGTTCGCGGACTCGTCCGCGCTGCCGACGTATCTCGTCGCCCGGCTTGCGGCCGAGGACGTGAAGGTCGCCCTGTCCGGCGAAGGCGGAGACGAGCTCTTCGGCGGGTACTACACGTACGCGGCGGATCTGCTCGCCCTGCGGGCCGGCCGGCTCGCGC